>QHBQ01000186.1 GCA_003243865.1 Candidatus Chloroheliales bacterium
ATTGCACGGGAATACAGCAGTTCGACCAGCGCAGCGGCGGCCTCGGCGGGCGGGTCGGTGAGCAACTCTGGGCCTTCGCGCTTCGGCGCGGGGGCTAGCTGATTGAGGGTCAGGCTGAGTGCGCCCGCCGCCTCATCAAACCCGCTATGCTCAACTTTACCTTCACGATAAGCATTGATGATACCACCGGCCCAGGGTAGGGTATGCATGGCAATTGCCGAGTCGCTCACCCCTAGCACCAGCGCGGTGTCGGTGGGCGCGGTGATGGTTAGCAACGCATCGCCGTTGCGGGCGGTGATTTCGACGCCACCTACGCTGGACTTCACCTGCTCCACCCCACCGATATATTGCAGGCCAGCTAGCCCTGCCAGCGCCGCGCCGAGTGGGTTGCTGACGCCTGGGCTGAGGCTGTCGCTGCCCGTGCCGCAAAAGATAACGACAGCCTCATCGCCAGCAAGTTCATGTATGGCTTTGTCCAGCAATCGCGCATCAGCAAGCGGGTCGCTAATCTTGCCTGGATTGGGGCTAGCCACACTGATTGCCTGCTTTGCCCCGTAAGCGAACGCCTCATGCAAAGCGTCATCGCTATGCAGGCCAGCCACCGCCAGGGCGGCAACATCATCGCTGAAGCCGAGGGCAAGCACAAGCGCGGCGCGGCTGGTGGGGTCAATCCGGCCTGCCTCACCGAAGTCGAGCTGGCCGCCGCTAACGCGCACCTGCTCAACAGGCACAGGGTTGATAATCGCAAATATTTTCATAGTCGGACCCCTACCTGCTTGAAGATTTCACCCGCGATGACGGTACGCTGGATTTCGTTGGTGCCCTCAAAGATGCGGCTGATGCGCTCGTCGCGCATTGCCCGCTCAACATTGCTGCCGACCATTACGCCATCTTGACCCATGATCTGCTGCACCCGCTCGATGGCCCGACCCGCAATGTCGGAGCCGAACATCTTGACGATGGCACTCTGCTGGCTGAACTTCTCGCCGCGATCGCACAGCCAGGCGCAATGATAGACCATCTGGCGCAGGGCATAGACATCGCCAGCAATGTCGGCCACCGCCCACTGCACGTACTGCTGGCGGGCCAGCGGCTCCAGCTCCCCGTGCGGCCCGCAAGCCAGCTTACGCTTGGCGTAGGCGACCAGGGCATCGAGCGAGGCTTCCGCCCCGCCCAGGCTGGCGGCACCGAGGCCGAGCCGTCCCCCGTCCAGCGTCTTCATCGCGGTGACAAAGCCGAGACCAACCTTGCCCAACACGTTCTGCTTGGGTACGCGGCAATCCTGCATGATGATCTCCGCCGTGCCGCTGCCGCGAATGCCCATCTTGTCATACAACTTGCCGACGCCGAAGCCCTCGAAGCTCGGCTCGACCAGGAAGGCAGTCACGCCGCCGCGCGCGCCCAATGTCTTGTCGGTAACGGCAAAGACGGTGATGATGCCAGCGGTGGGGCCGTTGGTGATCCAGATCTTGCTGCCGTTTAGGATGTACTCGTCGCCCTTGCGCACCGCAGTAGTGCGGATGCTGGCGGCGTCGCTGCCCGCGCCCGGCTCGGTCAGGGCGAAGGCGGCCAGCATCTCGCCCCGTGCGGCGGGAACGAGGTACTTCTGCTTCTGCTCCTCGCTGCCGTCGAGGTAGATGATCATCGCGCCGATGCCGATGTGCGCCCCGATAATGGTGGCGGTGCTGCTGTCAGCGCGGGAGACTTCCTCCATAAGCAGGCAGTAGCCAAGTTCGCCCGCGCCTGCCCCGCCGTACTTCTGGGGGAAGGGCATACCCAGCATCCCCATCTTGCCCAGCTTGCGGATGTTCTCCTCGCTCTGCTGTTCGCGCTGGTCAACCTCGCGAGCCACCGGCGCAAGTTCGCTCTCAACGAACTCGCGTAGGGTGCGCTTGAGCATCTGGTATTCTTTGGGTAGGGTAAAATCCAAGATTCACCTCCGGGGGCTGGGCTTTTCACTCATGCCTCACGCCTCATGCCTCGTTACTTGTCTTTGAAGTTTGGCCGTCGCTTCTCGATGAAGGCAGACAGGCCTTCCCTCTTGTCCTCGGTCTCAGCGATCTGACCAAACAGTTTGCGCTCGGTGGCAAAGCCTTCTTCGAGGGTGGTGTCCATCCCCTGGTTGACCGCATCGAGGATGGCGGCGACCGCCTTGCCGCCCATCATGATGATGACTTTGGCAAGGCCGCGCGCTTCGCGCAGCAGCGTGCCTTCGGCGGCCACCTTGTTGATCAGGCCAAGGCGGAGCGCCTCCTGCGCGTTGATGGTGCTGCCGGTCAGCATCATCTCCAGCGCTTTGGCCTTGCCGACAATGCGCGGCAGGCGCTGGGTGCCGCCGAAGCCGGGGATGATGCCCAGCTTGATCTCCGGCTGACCGAAGCTGGCGTTGGCGCTAGCGATGCGCAACGGGCAGGCCATTGCCAGTTCGCTGCCGCCGCCCAGGCACGCGCCGTTAATCGCGGCGATGATCGGCTTGCTCATATTCGCGATGCGACTGAACACCTCTTGCCCCTGCTTGACCGCAGCCTCGGCCTCGGACGCGCTGCTCAGGTTGGCAATGTCGTTGATGTCTGCACCCGCGACGAAGATCATGCCCGCGCCCGCCTCGCTACCGCCGGTGATGATCGCAACTTTAGCGGCCTCGTCGGCCTCGAAGGCGCGGATAACGCTGTCGAGTTCCGCCATGCAGGCGCGGCCCAGCGCGTTGGCGGGCGGGTTGTCAATCGTGATGACCGCAAGCCTGCCCTGCTCCTCGATTGCCAGCTTGATGTACTGCCCGTTGTGTTCCAAAGCCATTACTCTCTCCTTTATGATTATAGATTAGTGACTGCTAGGTTGAGGCTAGTAGTTACAATGAACGTTTACAGGTGGCGAGATTCACCCTCACCCAGCCTCTCCCTCAAGGGAGAGGGGTTATGGTACGTTCCGTTTATAGAGCCAACCTTCGACGCCGGGCCACATCGGGAAGTGGACGATTGCGGTGTAGCTGGCAATGAACTGTGGGTTCGAGATCAGCCCGGTCGAAGCGGGCATATACTTCTGGTTGAAGCCATAGCTGCCGTCCGGCATGGGGATGCGGTAGACCATGATGTAAGTCGGTTGGCGGCTGAGGACGTAGCCAATGTCGAACTTGTTGTGGCCGGGGCTGAAGCCGTCGCTGCGGCCAGGGCCGTGCGCGATGTGGCTGTCGGTCAGGCCCAGCATATCTATGGTGTACAGGCCGGTGTAGTA
>QHBQ01000219.1 GCA_003243865.1 Candidatus Chloroheliales bacterium
ACAATCAACACCAGCAGCACTACAACCCCACCCACAACCCACAGCGATGCCCTGCTCTGTGGTTGCCGCAGATTCAACGGCGAAGGTGCAGCCCGCTGTGCTGACCGGTTACTGTCTACCCGCTTAATCTGGCTCTGGGGCGGCCCGCCGATACCCGGCTGCCGCGCCTTTCCCTTGCCTGGTTCAGGCTTACTCACCGTCCTCTCCTTCCCTTATGGATACTAATTAGCATTAACCTGCCAGACCTTCCAGAGCTTACGCCGTGCCCCGTCGAACTAGGGATAGATAGTAGCGTTAGAGGTAATCTTCGCGGCTCTCGCCTGGTGATTGCGGCAGTGGTTCTCCGCTCATTTTAGTATCTTATCCAGGCCGGAGGCCAGTTGCGGTGCCGACATTGCACCAAGCTGCATCCACTGCACCACTCCGCTCCGGTCAATGAACGCGCTGGTGGGAATGGAGATAACATGGTAGGCAAGGCTGAGGCTTTGATTATCGTCATCGGTCATTACCGCGAAGGTCATCTTGTAATCGTGCATGAAAGCCAAAACCTTGTCTTTGACCGACGGCCCTTCGATGCTCACCGCCACCACCACCAGCCCCTTGCTGTCCTTATACTGATTGTAGGCGGCAACTATCTCCGGCATCTCCGTCTTGCAAGGCACGCACCAGGTGGCCCAGAAGTTGACCAGCACCGGGTGTCCCTTCAGTTCGCTCAACTTGATAGGCTTGCCAGTGTTCAGGTCGGTGCCCGCCACCTCCGGTGCGTACCGCCCCTGCTTCGGGGCAGGGCCAGCCTCGCGCAGCTTGGTGGGGAAGCTAACCCGTGCAACTTTCGGGTCGTACAGGGCGGCCCGCCAGTTGTTAATCAGGAGGTCACGCTGGTCAGCGGTAAGGTCCGGCCTCGCCACCTGTTGGTTGAGGTAGTCGTCAATCGTCAGTTTGGCCTGCACCGCATCGGTCAGCACGCTCCGCGCCACCCCATAGCGGTCGAGCAGTTGGTCGAGGCCAGCAGCGGACAGTTTGGCCGAGGCGGTGAGGTTGTTGATATAGCGATTTACCTCATCTGGCGCGGGTGGCGGGTAGTTGTGCTTGCGGGCATCCTCCAGCGCCAGGGTCTGGTACACCAGTTGGTTCAGCGCATTTTCCTCGCTGGGGTTGCCGCTCGATGAGGTTCGCGCTGCGTTCAGCGCTTTGGTCAGGCTAATGTAAACATCAACATCGGACTGGTGGATCTCCGTGCCGTTGACTATAGCCACGATGCTAGCGCTGTCGTTCTGCCCCCCAGCGGGTGCCAGCAGGTAGAAATATACCCCGCCTGCAAGGATCGCCAGGAGAGTAGCGGCAACTACCCGGCTCCAGGGCAGGCGCCTCGGGCCATCTGCGCGACTCTGCTGGTGACGGCCATCACCCAGCTCTGGCGGCGGCCAGCACTGCACCCTGAGCGGGGGTAGCTCGATTGTCTCGTCGTTTATGTAGCGGTCGTCAGTTTCAGACATTCCAGTTCACCAGTTGGGGCATCAGCCCGTTGAAGAAGCCAATCGAGTTGGTAAAGATGACCCAGCCAATTACCAACAAGAGAACACCGCTTAGGAGCGAGATAACATTGAGATCGCGAATCACGGTCCAACCGCCGAGTCGCCAGGTGACGCTGTGGCGGGTAACCCGCTTCAGGAAGCGACTGACGCTGCCGACCGCCAGCGAGACGGCGAGGAAAGGTATGCCGAGGCCAATGGTGTAGACGAGGAAAAGCCAGGCGGCGGTGCCGAGGCTGGCGGAGTCGAAGGCGAGGGTGTAAACCGCGCTCATCGTTATCCCGATGCAGGGCAGGTGGCCGATGGCGAAGCCCATCCCTATCAGTGAAGAACTGAGGTAGCCGAAACGTTGACTTACCTTTATCTCCTTGCCGCCAAAGTTGAGGAAGGGGATGTTGATCAGGCCAAGCGTGTGCAGGCCGAAGATGATCAGGACGAGACCGGCGATCTGGCGAAACAGCGTGCGTTGGTCGTAGAGAATGCCGCCGAGCGCCCCAGCAGAGAGGCCAAGCAGGGTGAAGATGACCATGAAGCCAATCATGAAGAAGAGCGCGTGGACGAAGGTGTGCAAGCGGGGATTGACCGCCGCTGGCGCGTCGAGGTCGGCCATCGTCAGCGCCCCGCTGCCCGCCAGCAAAGGCGCGCTGGCGCGGGCGCTCACGCCGGTGATGTAGGCGATGTAGACCGGCACCAGCGGCAGGATGCAGGGCGACAAGAACGAGACCAGCCCGGCGAAGAAGACGGCAAATACGGTAGGTGTCACCATCGTTAATTTGGCCCCTCCGCTAGCAGAGTATAACCGGCGGCTTTCCAGGCGTTGAAGCCGCCCGCCAGATTGAATACATTGGTGTAGCCGAGGTCGGCAAGGGTATGGCTGGCGATGGTACTCATCCGCCCGCTGCGGCAGGTGAGAACGATGCGGGCGGCCTTGTTGGCGGGCAGCTGGTCGAGGTTGTCGCCAATCTTGTCATAGGGGATACGGGCATCGAGGTTGGGCAGCCTGCCTTCGTGGGGAACGTGAACGTCCACCAGAAAGAAGTCCTTGCGCTGCATCATCGCGTTCAGTTGCTGCGGACTGATGTCTGTATAGTTGCCCTTGTCGGTCTTGATTACGGTGCCGACTGGCGTGGGCATGGTTGTGGGTGTGGGGCTGCCGGTCGGCGCGCCGCTATCGCACGCACCTAGCAGCACGCTGACCGCCGTCACGATCATAACCCAGCCCAACTGTCTTGTTCGCTGATAAAAAAATTGCCGCTGCATACCTGCCCCAGAAGGCGGTGGGTTAGACGTGCCAGTATTGACTGGTTCGCTCATATGTGCTATAATCCTTTCAGTACATTAACACGTCAATAGTGTTTGAGCGTTCCAGGCTAAATCGTTCGCCTGGGTAAAAGCACTAACGTAAAAGTGTTGACTGTGCGGCCCTATACAGTGGTTCTCTTGAGCTAACCCTCACCGCTGTGGGTCAACTAAACTTAGGCTGGGAACCAGCCTGCATGATGAGCCTCGGCTCAAAGTGCGATGCTCTCGTTCACGCGGGGTAGTTCACACATTCGCCAAATCGCTCCCTCTTTGTCAAACTTTCGCAGCGCCGCCGCTGGCGCTGCCGACTGCGCTAAAGTAGCCAGTAGACAATCGTATCGTGTAGACCAACCAGAATCAGCACTGCGCCCGCCAGCCAGCGGAGCGGACGGTTGGCCCGCCGCAGTCCCTTACGCAGCCGCCGCGCCGCGCCGGAACTGACCAGCGCCACGCCGACCAGCAACGCCAGCGGCATCACCGTGCCGAGGGCGAAGGCGGCGGGGAAGAGCGCGCCCTGCGCGGAGCGCAGCGCCAGACTCATCGTTGCGCCGAAGAAGAGGATAAAGAGCGTGGGGCAGAAGGCCAGCCCGAAGGCGATGCCTAGCAAAAAGCTGGAGCGCGCGCCTGGCGCGACGACAGCGGTCGTGGCCGTGCTGACCGCTGTGGCGCTCGGGGCGGTGTTCGCCGATAGCGCCACCATCCCCGCGCCGCCCGGAGCTTGCGCCAGCGCATACTGCTGCCTTGCCAACTCTCGTTCGGGCGCGACCTCGTTAGCATCAATGCTCTCTGCCTGCTGCTCAAGCTGGCGCGACAGGCGCTGGCCGAGCTGGAAGCGCATCCTGATTACCCCCAGCACAATCAACCCCAGCACTATCATCAGCGGCCCGATAATCTTGCGTATCCACACCACATAAGGGACGATGGCGTTACCCACCTGCCGCCCGACGACCAGCACCAGCAGGCCGATGGCGGTATACACCAGCGTCTTGGCGACGATATAGGCGAGGGTCGCCCGCAGCGTGGCGGTTCGCTGATTGGCGCGGCGGGTAAGGAAGGCTAGCGCGCCGAAGTTGGTGCTGAGTTGGCACGGTGCGGTCGTACCCAGCAGGCCAAACAGGAATGCGCTGATCAGCGGGATGCCCAGCCCATCGCTGAGGCGGTTAATCGGCTCTACCAGCGCATTGTTCAGGCTACTGAGCCAGGAGTACCAGGTGCTTACCATGTCGTTGAAGTTCATTGCTATGCTTTCTTACCCTGCGCTGTCGTCACCGTCCGCTTGCCTGGCGATAGTTATAGCTGTATTCGAGGCTGCGGGTGAAGCTGGTATCAACTCGCGGCCAGACCGCAAAGGGGATTGCCAGTCCTGCCAGCACAGCGGTTGTCTGGCGCAGCCACCAGTTGGTCGAGCCGAGCGCATCGCTCTGGCCCAGCCAGCCCAGCGCCGCACCCGCATCGCGCAGGCCGAAGCTGTGACTGAGCGCGTCGAGCAGGAGCGGCAGGCAAAGTAGCATCGCCATTGGGATGCTCAATCCCCAGTAGCTGACCCGCCCCCGATGGTCGCGGCGGCGCAGGCGGGGGCGCATCCA
>QHBQ01000156.1 GCA_003243865.1 Candidatus Chloroheliales bacterium
TGAGTTCGGAGTGCAGGACGTAGCGGTCACCAGCGCAAGACTGCCCTGGGACAAGACACGAGAGCGCCTCATCGCCGCCCGCAACTACTGGCTGGCCTCGCTATACCCCGATGGCCGCATCCACATCATACCAGTGTGGGGCGTGTGGCTCGACGAGGCGTTCTACTTCACTACGGACGCAAACTCGCAGAAGGGCCGCAACCTCGCCGCCAACCCCAACGTTGCCCTGCACCTTGACACTGCCGAAGACCTGGTTTCGCTCGATGGAATGGCCCATCTGGTTACCGACCAGGCGCTACTCGAACGAGTATTCGCCGCTTACGAGGTCAAGTACGATTACCACCTCGATGCCGACCTGACCAACCCCAAATATCGGTGCTACCAACTGCTGCCCAACGTGGCCTTCACCTGGTTGGAAAGCGATATTGGTGACAGCATCACCCGCTGGCGCTTCAGCACCCTTTGACCCCTCCCCAAAGGGGGTGGACGGGTGGGGGAGTACACAGTACCAAAACCTGGTTTGCACAATATGTGCGATCACAAAGAGGGAGAAACCAAGATGGCCGAAGATAATTTCACCTTGACCACGTTTTACACCGAGTGGAAGAAGTATCAGGATAAACTCAAGGAAGCAATCGCACCACTGACTGCCGAGCAACTCGATCTGCTTACTGCGCCCCACGTGTGCTCGATCAAGGAGCTAGTCGAACACATCGTTGGCGCACGGATAGGCTGGTTCGTCAACTTCCTGGGCGAGGGTGGCGAGTTGATGCAATCGCTTTCCTATCCTGATGACCCTGACACGCCCAACCGTAGCGCCGCCGACCTTGTAAACGACCTGGATGTAACGTGGAATATAATCAGCGTTTGCCTGGCCCGCTGGAGTGCAGCCGATATGCAGAAGACATTTCCCAGGGAGAGACGCGGCGCTCACTACGACCTGTCCCGCAGTTGGGTACTCTGGCACATTCTCGAACATGACCTGCATCACGGAGGCGAACTATCGCTCGGCCTCGGTATGCACGGCCTGCAAGCGCCCGACGTTTAGTAAATCCTGCTAGCGATGTACGACGTATGCTGCTTACGGGTTGACGATCACCCTCGCCAACCCGTAAAATATATCCCTAACCAAATGCAATTACAGCAACCGACCGGATGGTCAGGTTGCCTTTGGCCGTTTATTCGGCTTCACGCACCCTCTCCCAGCCTCCCCCGGTGGGGGAGGAGTCAAGTGGGGCCTACACCAACTAATACAATCTGCAATCGGAGGAACACATGAGCCTGGCCGGACTGCTGCCGCTGCTACACGAGAATGAACGTTATGCTGAACTGCTTGCCGAACTTGACCGCGCCCTGCATGAACCGGCCACTGTACCTGTCGGAGCATTGCCCGATGCGGCGATGCCCTACCTGCTGGCGACGGTGCAGGCCGACCTCGCCAGCCGCGCCACCCCCCGCCGCATCCTGGTTATCACCGCGCGGCCCGAACGCGCCCGTGCCATCTACGAGGGGCTGCTGGCCTATGCGGGCGAAGGCAGCCGCATCGCCCACCTGCCCACCCCCGACCTCATCCCCTACGAGCGTATCGGCTGGGACAGCAGCCTGACCAGCGGGCGGCTGACCGCATTGCAGGCACTGGCCGAGGATGGCAGTGCGTCCAAGTCGCCGCTCATCGTCGTCGGCGCGGTGCGGGCGCTGATGCAGCCGACCATGCCGCCCGCCGACTTCCGCGCCGCGCTGATCACCCTGCAGCCAGGGCAGCCGTTCGACCTTAACCGCAGCCTCAGCGCCTGGCTGGGAATGGGCTATCAGCCCGCCGCCCTCGTCGAGCAGGTTGGTCAATTCAGCAGGCGCGGCGGTATCATTGACCTCTGGCCCGCCACCCTCAGCAGCCCCATCCGCATCGAACTGTTCGGCGACGAAATCGAGAGCCTGCGCCGCTTCGACCCCACCACCCAGCGCAGCAGTGAGCAGGTAGAGCGCGTAGTCATTGCCCCCGCCTGCGAGATACCGTTCTGGCGGCGCAGCGGCGCGGTGCGGGCGCTCGGTGAACTCAACCTGCGCGACTTGCGTAGCGAGGTGCGCGAGGAGTGGCAGGATATGCTCGACACCTTCCGCGCGGGCGACTGCTTCGAGGGTATGGAACTGTTCCTCCCCTACTTCAGCTACGGTCAGCCTGTTCCCACCGCGCTCGATTACCTGCAGCCGGGCGACCTCCTCATCCTCGAACGCGCCGACGCGATACACATGGTCGCCGCCGAGGTGGACAACCAGGCCGTCGAGCAGCACCGCACCCTAATCGAGCAGCGCGAACTCCCCCCTAACCTGCTGCTGCCCTATGTCCCCTGGCCGGAGCTTGAGCAGCGTGCCGCCACCTACGCCCGCCTCGAAATCGGCGAACGCGCCGAACTCCCACCCCCAGCCCCTCCCAGCGGGAGGGGAGATAGCACCCCAGCCCCATCTGGGGCGGAAGTGAGCGAAGCGCTGCTCCCCGCCAACTCCTATGCAGGCAGGATTGACCGCCTGGTTGAGGAGCTACGCGCGATGAGTGGGCGCGGCGTGCGCGTGGTCATCGTCAGTCAGCAGGCCGCTCGTCTGCGCGAAATGCTCGAGGAGCAGGAGGTCTATCCGGTAGTGCGCAAGGTGGTAGGCAAGGGCGGCGCTATGGACAGCGACGAACTCAGCGCCCCACCCAGCGCGGGCAGCATCCACCTGCTGCACGGCGTGGTGGTGGGCGGCTGGCAACTGGATTATCCCGCCACTGTGCTGCTCACCGATAGCGAGGTGTTCGGCTGGACCCCGCCAGTGCGCCGCGCCAGCCGCCGCACTTCGTCTGAAGCCGAGGCCCGCACCCGCAACGCCTTCGTCAGCCAACTGGAGGCGGGGCAATACATCGTCCACATCGAACACGGCATTGGCCGCTTCGCCGGACTGGTGATGCGCCAGACCGATGGCATCGAGCGCGAGTATATGCTGCTCGAATACGCCGAGGGCGACCGCCTCTACGTCCCTTCCGAGCAGACCGACCGCGTGCTACCCTATTCCGGGGTCGGCCACCAGCAGCCTACCCTCAACCGGCTGGGAACGGCGGAGTGGAGCCGCACCAAACGCAAGGTGCGCGAATCAACCGAGCAACTAGCCCGCGAATTGCTCACCCTATACAGCCAGCGCGAACTGGCCGAGCGGCCTGGCTATGGCCCCGACACCCCTTGGCAGCAGGAGATGGAGTCGGCCTTCCCCTACGTGGAGACCGAAGACCAGATGCGCGCCATCGAGGAGGTCAAAGCCGACATGGGGGAGGAAGAGCCAATGGACCGGCTGGTCTGTGGCGATGTCGGCTACGGCAAGACCGAGGTGGCGATGCGGGCGGCGTTCAAGGCGGTGATGGCGGGCAAGCAGGTTGCCGTGCTAGTGCCAACCACCCTGCTCGCCCAGCAGCACTACGACAGCTTCCGCCAGCGGATGGGCGCATTTCCGGTCGAGGTCGAGATGATCAGTCGCTTCCGCAACCGCAAGCAGCAGCAGGAGATTGTCGAGCAAGTACGCAAGGGCAAGGTGGATATTCTGATCGGCACCCATCGCCTGTTGCAGAAGGATGTAAACTTCAAGAACCTGGGCATGATTGTGGTGGACGAGGAGCAACGCTTTGGGGTCAAGCACAAGGAGCAACTCAAGCAGCTACGCACCGCGGTGGATGTTCTCACCCTGACCGCCACGCCTATCCCCCGCACCCTGCACATGGCGATGGTCGGCGTGCGCGACATGAGCGTGATCGAAACCCCGCCCGCCGACCGTCTACCAATCAAGACCTACGTCACCGCCTACAACGACCAACTTATGCGTGAGGTCATCCTGCGCGAGATCGGGCGCGGCGGTCAGATCTTCTTCGTCCACAACAAGGTTATCGGCATGAGCATCGTGCTGCGCAACCTGCAACAGCTTGTTCCCGAAGCCCGCATCGGAGTCGGTCACGGCCAGATGAACGAGGAGCAGCTTGAGAAGGTGATGGAGGACTTTATTAACAAGCAAATTGACGTGCTGCTCTGTACCACCATCATAGAATCGGGGCTGGATATCCCTAACGCCAACACCTTGATCGTGGACGAGGCGGAGAACTTCGGCCTCGCCCAACTCTACCAGCTACGCGGACGGGTGGGCCGCGGCGCGAACCGCGCCTACGCCTACTTCCTCTACCACAAGGGTCAGCATCTAACCGACGAGGCCCAGGAGCGACTGCAGGCCATCCAGGAGGCAACCGAACTGGGGGCGGGCTTCCGCGTCGCCCTACGCGACCTGGAGATAAGGGGCGCGGGCAACCTGCTCGGCGCGGAGCAGAGCGGGCATATCGGCGCGGTTGGCTTCGACCTCTACACCCGCCTGCTCGCCAACGCAGTAGACCACGCCCGCAAGTTGCAAAGCCTCGCCACTCACGGCAAGCTCGGCACCGACACCGGCCACGCCTCACCCGACGAGGTGGAGGCCCAGGTCGAACTGGCCGCCGAGGCCAACCTTGACGATCAGCCGCTCACCATTGACCTGCCGCTCTCCGCCTTTCTGCCCACCGATTACGTCGCCGACGATGGCCTGCGTCTGCGCCTCTACCAGCGACTGGCTCGCCCGCTCAGTCCCTTGCAGAGCAAGGAGGTCGCCAAGGAGTTGGAAGACCGCTTCGGCGAACTACCTGTTCCCGCCCGCAATCTCCTCTACATCGTGCAGATCAAGGGGCTGGCAATCAAGGCGGGGGTGGAGAACATCAGCACCAACGAGAGCGAGATCGCCGTCCGCCTTAGTGAACGCGCCGCCGCATCCGGTAGGCTAACCGCGCTGAACAGCAGCCGCGCCGCCCGCCGCTTCGGCAAAGCAATGCGCATCGGCCCGCGCATGGTGCGCCTCAGCCGCCGCGAACTGGGCGATAGGTGGCCCGATGCGCTGCGGGCAGTGCTGGAGGAATTGAGCAAGGAACGAATGGAAGGGGATTAAGAGCCCTCTCCCGTAGGAGAGGGCCGGATTGAAGGGGAATCTTGCCACTTGTTACCACCTTAGCCAAATCAGGAGCGAACTATGCCCGCCGCACCACAGGAAGCCAGCTACTACGCCGCCATTCTGGCCCGGTGCTTCCCCCAGATCCCCATCTGCGATTACATCATCATCACCGATGGCTACGATAGCGTCGTGCTAATCGTCAACGACGAGTGCGTCTTCCGCTTCCCTCGCCGCGCCGCTGTTGCCACCCAGCTTGCGCGTGAACATCGCTTGCTGCCCGAACTGGCTAAGACACTGCCCATCCCCATCCCTAGCTTCGAGTTCATCTGGGATAACCCGCAGCCATACGGTCATCCGTTTGTTGGTTATCGCAAGCTGGCGGGCGAACCAATGGATATTGCCCAACTCACCACCGCGCAGCAGGTGCAAGCCGCTGGCCAGCTTGCCGCCTTCCTCACTGCCCTGCATCGCTTTCCCGTAGCGCGGGCGAAGGAGCTGATGGGCAAGGCTCACAGTGCCGCCTCCTGGCGTCAATCGCTCTATCATCTCTACGCTGACACCCAGGAAAAGGTGATACCCCTGCTCTTGCCCGACTTGCAGCAGCAGACGATTGCGCGGTGGGAAGGCTTCCTTGGCAACGATGCCAACTGGCAGTTCACCCCGCGCCTGATTCACGCCGACCTCGGCCCCGATCACATCCTCTATGATGCGGCACGAGCGAAGATAAGTGGTATTATAGACTGGGGCGACAGCGAGGTAGGCGACCCGGCGATGGACTTTAGCGGCCTGCTCTACGACTACGGCCCCAGCTTCACCGCTACGGTGCTGGATGCTTATGGAGGTGAGCTAGGCCCTGCTATCCGCCAGCGGGTTCAGTTCTACGCCGACCTTCTTCCCTACCGCGAGACGCTCTATGGCATCTACACTGGCGATGAGAAGCACGTGCAGGAGGGGATAAGTGAGATAGCAGAGATGCTGGGTACAAGGGCTGCACATGGCGAACCGAAGCGGCAATTGCGCAGTAACTTGTTCTAGCATTGGCATTGACGGGGGAGCGACGAACGAGCGTACCACCGGCTACTCATCCGGCGCAATCAGCGGCCAACGAGCCGCCAACACCCAGCACGGTATCTGTGGCCTACTTGCGGTCACCCGTCTGGCGGTGGCCTGCTTCGTCATGGCGCGACGCTGGGTTAGCAATATCTGGCAGTTGCTGCGGCAAGAAGGCGGCAAGCTATGATATAATTAGGCATGGGGATGCTCCCGTATGAGTGAGTTCTTGGTTCTACACCCATCATGTCTTATGAGCTTCCCTTCGTCTAGTTAGGTTAATGCTTATGGGTGTGCATGGCACCCGACCAACCGCCTTAATCTATATTTCATCTACCACCCCCACATTCTACATTCTACATTCTTATGTATGACTACGATGCAATCATCGCTGGCGCAGGGCCAGCCGGGTCAACCGCCGCACTATGCCTGGCACAGGCGGGGCGGCGGGTGCTGCTGCTGGAGAAGAAGCGGCTGGGGCGGGACAAGCCCTGCGGCGGCGGTCTGACTCCCCGCTCCTACCAGCGCCTTGAAGTGCCGATTGACGACCTGGTAATAACACGAGCGGTGACGGTGGCGCTGCACCTGGGCGCGAAGCGGCTTGCCACCTGGAAATCGCCGGGCGAGAGCATCTGGATGGTGCGGCGCACCGAGTTCGACCGCCGTCTGACCGAGGCTGCGGTCGCCGCTGGCGCGGAGCTACATGAGGCCGAGCCGATCACTGCCGCTGCGCCAACCGCCGACGGCGTGACGGCGGAGACAGCGCAGGGCCGCTACACCACCGCTGTGCTGCTGCTGGCGACCGGCGCTGAGGGCAACCTGCGCCAGACGCTGGGCTTTACCGAGCCGACACGGGCGATGGTCGGGCTGGAGCTTGAGGCGGCGGTGCGGGCCGGGCTGCAAGGCGATGTCGCGGTGCTAGACTACTCGGTGCCGCAGGGCTACGCCTGGGCCTTCCCTAAAGGCGAAATCTGGAACGTGGGCGTCGCCTCCGCCGACCCCAATCTAGGGCCACATCTGCGTGAGCGGCTGGTCCGCTTTCTTGACGAGAATGGGGTAGAGTTCGCCAACCCAGGCATTGGGGTGCAGAACGCGGTGGGGCGGCGCATTCCGCTGTGGGATCGGCGGGCGGTGCTGGCGCGAGGGAGGATCGCGCTGCTCGGCGATGCGGCGCGGCTGGCCGATCCGCTGTTTGGCGAGGGCATCGCCTCGGCGCTGGCAAGCGGGCGATTGGCGGCGCAACTGACGCTCGATTTGCTAGCAGGCAAGGTTGCCAACCTCGACGGCTACACCGCGCTGATTCGCCGCGAACTCGGCCCCCACCTGGAGCGCACCCGCCGCCTGGCCGCATTGGTCTACCCTGCGCCCAACCTGTGGATCCGCATCCTGGCCGCCCTCCCATTTGCCCGCCGGTTCGCCGAGCGGGTGGTGTCTGAAGATTTTAGATCGTAGATTAAGATGGCAAGCGTATAGGGGCGAATCGCATACGCCCTGCTGCCCAACAGCAATGCCCGTCGTAACCGACAATCTTGATGTAGGGGCGCATGGCGTATACCCCACCGACCAGCAGAGAGGAGTACACCATGGACAACCGCTCGACCACCAGGCTGTTGCTGATCTGCGGCGTAATCGGGCCGCTGCTGTTTATGATTGTGGCGCTGGTCGAGGGTGCGACCCGGCCCGGCTATGTCGCGTGGCGCGATTTCATCAGCGAACTCAGCCTCAGCGACCAGGGCTGGGAGCAGATTGCCAACTTCATCGTCAGCGGGCTGCTTTTCATCGCTTTCGCGGTGGGGTTGCGCCAGGCGCTGCGCACTGGCAAGGGTGCGACAGCGGGGCCAATCCTGCTGATGATGTTCGGGCTGTTCCTGATTCTCTCTGGTATCTTCGTGACCGACTCATCCACTGGCTACCCTTCCGGCGCACCTACTGGCCAACTCGCCGCCAACACTCTGCACGGCAAGCTGCACGGTATCAGTGGCCTGCTGGCGTTCACTTGCCTGGCAGCAGCCTGCTTCGTGATGGCGCGCCGCTTCGCGGGCAATCCCAACTGGAAGGGCTGGACGGCTCTCTCCGTCATCTGCGGCCTGCTGATCGTAGTGGGCTTCACCCTCAGTCTGGCGGCAGGGTTGCTTGGCTGGCCGCTGGCCGGATTGTTCCAACGCCTTGCGGTCATCGCTGGTTGGGGTTGGGTCGCGCTGCTTGCCTGGCGGCTGCTGAACAAAGCGGAGTCTAGCGCATCAAGTTAGTTCCGCAGCCCTACGACTTTCGGCTGCTTTCCCCTTGACCGCATTATCGCTGGCAAGTACAATGGTCAGCATGGACGCAATCACGACCATCCTGGAGTTCGTCAAGCAGCATGGCCCCGACCGCAAGGCTTACGAGCAACTCGGCCACCTTCGCGCCGTGGTCGAGGGCGAATACCTGCTGCTCAACTACACCGCTGAGGCTACCTACGAGCGTGCCTGGAACGCGGTCGAGCGGGTCAGCCGCGGTCTGATCGTCCACTGGCCTACGGCTACGCTGGCGGCCAAACCCTTCGACAAGTTTTTTAATCTGGGCGAGATGCCAGAGACGATGATTGACAATCTGCCTACTAAGGGGCTTGAGGTCACGGACAAGCTGGACGGCAGCCTCGGTATCGGCTACTGGCATGGTCAGCAGTATCGCATCGCCACGCGCGGCAGCTTCAACAGCGAGCAGTCGCAGTGGGCCACCGCCTTCGTGCAGCGCAACTACGACACCAGCAGCTTCCCGCGCGACACCACCCTGCTATTCGAGATCATCTACCCTCAGAACCAGATCGTGATCAACTATCGTGGCGAGGAGGCGCTCTACCTCATCGGCGCGATCACACTGGACGGCTACGACTATCCTTATGGTGGCTTGGAGGAGCTTGCCGCCCGCTACGGCTTCAAGCTGGTGGCGAAGGCCGAGTTCGCCGACATCCTCGGCTTGCTCGAACTGGCCGCCAGCAGCAGCGGGGTCGAAGGCTGGGTGCTGCGCTACGCCAACGGGATGCGGGTCAAGGTCAAAACCAGCGAATACCTCAAGCTGCATCGGCTAGTCACCAACCTATCACCCGCCCGCGTGCGCGACGCGCTGCTGGAAGATGGCCTGCGTGAGCTAATCAAGGAGCTGCCCGAAGAATTTCGCCAGCAGGTGGAGACCACTGCCGCGTTCATCGAGAGCCACGTCGCCGCCGAGGAAGCCCGCCTGCGCCAGCTATTCGCCCAGTACCAACCCCTTGCAGGCGAGGGACGCGAGGGGCGCAAGGCGTTCGCGGTTGCGGTGGCGCAGCACCTTGCCCCTGCCGACCTGCCCTATATGTTCGCCCTACTCGACAACAAGCCGATCCGGCCAACCCTGATCGCCAGGTTCGATTTGGCGCTGCTGCCGCAGCCGGTCGGCCCGCAAGAAGACGAAGGCTAGCGGCTCACCCAGCTAGACCAACCTGCGGCGCTTGCATCTTGCCCCGTCGTGCCTCCATCGCAAGGTACAGGATGGAAAAGCCCACAAATGAGAGTCCGATGAGGGTGACGAACAGCCAGGTCCAGGGGTTGGCCGAGTCGAAATTACTCCACGCTCGCACCACCCCGACCAGGATGAGCGCCAGTCCGATGATCTGGCTGCCCAGCGTGATCCGCAATGCGCTCCACCGCCGTTCCATAATCATCTGCAAGCCAAGCACTCCCGGCAAGGCAAACCAGCCCGCTACTACCCGCGCGGTCAGCGGGGTCAGCTTCCACGGCCAGGTACTTATCGCGAAGTCCGGCGCGACGAACATACCGAGGGCGACAATGAACTCAATCGCCCCCACCGCCACGATCGCCCAACGGATGTTGTTGGGGATTATCACGTCGTCTGGCTCGGGCGTGCCAGGATCGGTGCGGCGGTTGCGCAGCCAGAGGAGCGGTACAATGAGTGGGGTGATAAGATACAAGAGCAACCAGGCCCAGAACGAGACATGGTTGTGATTGAAGCGGTCCCAGTGCAGCAGGGTGGCAAGCCCCATAAACCAGGTAAAGGCAGTGATCGAGAGGAAGCCGATGCCGACCCGGTGCCAACGCTGCTCCAGGAAGACGCGGACGAAGAAATAGGCGCCAGCAATGTAGCCAGCCCCCATAATCAGCGGGGTCATGGTCGGCTTGATGGTCCAGGCGAACAGTTCTGTGGTGTTGTCGGGCCAGAAGTAGAGCAGGATGAACGCAGCCAGCAGGAATGGCACGATTACGAGGGCAATCCAGTGGGTTTCGGGTAGGATACGGTCATCACGGTTCGGGTTGCTCATTGTCTAACTCCTTTCATATTAAGCTAGCCTCGAGGCTGTGGATATAAAACATTATCATCATTATATCACACCCTGATCCCAAAATCATCCTATATAAATGAAGTGGAGTGGCTAAAGCAAGAGATGCGATCTGTATTGGCGGGTTGCGCTCACCCTAGACCACCATCACTTGCGCATCTACCTTTTAGCCACTCCTTAAATGATAAAACAGGATTGTTGCAAAGTTGGACGAAAAGCGGTTCGCCCCTACAATGCGCGCTTGCCTAAAGGGGCGAACTGCTATTAATTCTGCCAACTTTACATCAGCCATAATGATCATTTCTCTAGTCCGGCGGATAGCGCTGATCGGTCTTGGTGTCATAATCGCCCATAATTAAGAGGAGCAGAAGACGGGCCGAACACTTTGACTAATACAATTCCTATGCAGCGGTCAATAGCCCCCTCCTACTGGTGGGGAGGCGGCCCTCTGGGGCGTGGGCTGCTCCTGGATAGCCCAAGGCCGCGTGCGAGGGTCAATGAACAGGTAGTAGACGGCCAACATCCCACTGTACAGGAGTACCAGCAGATAGATTACCAAGGCGGTGAGATTCCTGTTTGGCTCGCCAAACATTCCGAGGAAACGGGGAATCAGGAACACATCGTAGACCAGGAAGCTCAACAACTGCCCCCGGGCATTGTGCCAGCGCGGATTCAAGAACGAGTAGAGGAAATAGCAGGCATCGCCCAGGAAGATCCAACCGAATATCACTGCGGAGTCCGGCTTGAGTTGCCAAGGGAAAATCTGGACCCCCAGTGTCAGGGCAGCGCCGGATAGGAGCAAGATCGCGACGAACAGCAAGTAGGAGATCTGCAGCAGACGGGGCAGCGGTCGAATATCCCGGATCGGGAAGCGGCGGCTCCAGACGAACGCGCCTACGCTAGCAAGGGCGACCAGGGCGAACCAGACGGCAAACGGCAGCAGCCCTTGCCGATTGGGTTGGCCCGCAAGCAGGAACAGGAAAGCGGCCTGGCCAGCGGTCATCACCAGGACGGTGAGGGCTCCGGCGGCCGTCGCTCCCCACTCGGCGGTGAAGCCGATCCAGATGAACGCTATGGAAATCGCGGCCAGGATCGAGCCAACAAACAGGAATGATAGGGGACCGTCCGGCCAGGGCCAGAGGGCCGTTGCCCATGGCAAGTTGAAGGCAAAGCCTATTCCGAGGGTAAGGGCCACGATGCCGGTCAGAACCATAATATAGCGCAGCGGGGTCAGTTGCCGATTCATCCTGAGCCTCCTTTCGCCAGCACATCAGTACCGCGCGTGGTAATAGAGCAGGCCGGTGTCGTCCTTGAGCAGACCGGTGTAGTTGAGCTTGGTCTGAGGCACGCTGCTAGCCCGCACCGCGCCCCAGGGGTCGGGCTAGCACAAGCTAATATCAGTTACCTATAGTTTACTATCCTTTTCTTTAGAAAGCAAGTGACAAAGAGATGTAGGAGTGGCGAAAAAGGGTGAGCAATGTTATAATTCTGTCAATAAATGAGTGCTATGATGTTGGGTGGTGTGAGGTGGTAGGGCCGTGGATATTCTACGAAATAGCGACCATCGCCCGTGGCCGTTGCCGGGCGGTCCGTGGCTGATGGCGCAGCGGTGGCACAACCTGCTGTTCGCCCACTGGCCGATAGCCGCGGAGTGCTTGCGCGCGCTGGTGCCCGCCGGGCTGGCGCTCGACACATTCGCCGGACAAGCCTGGGTGGGGGTCGTTGCCTTCCGGTTGAGCGGCATCCGGCTGCACGGCTGCCCGACGGTACCCTGGGTGGAGCACTTTCCCGAGGTCAACGTGCGCACCTACGTCACGTTGGACGGCAAGCCTGGGGTGTTCTTTCTTAGCCTGGACACTGACCACCGACTGGCTATCCGGCTGGCGCGACCCTGGTTCCGGCTGCCCTATCTCTATTCGCAGATCCAGTTTGCGCTCGAAGCAGACGGTATCCATTTCGTGAGCCAGCGCCAGCATGCTGGCGCCAACGTCGCTGGCTTCGCGGCGACGTACCATCCGATCGCTGGCGCCGCCGTCGCGGCGAGATGCAGCCTGGCGGCGTGGCGAGATGCAGCCTGGCGGCGTGGCTTACCGAGCGTTACTGTTACTACAGCGCGGATCGCGCAGGGCGGCTCTACCGCTGCGAGATTGCGCATACATCCTGGTCGCTTCAGAGGGCCGCGGCGACAATCACGGATATCAGCCTGGTGGCGGCGCAGGGGCTGGCATTGCCAGCGGGCAAGTCTGTGCTACACTACGCACATTATATGCAGGCGCTGGTCTGGCCGCTCAAGCAAGTGAAGGGAGGGCCGTAAGAGCCAACTGGCAGATCCAACCGGCTAACCCGGCTTTGCTGGGGTAAGAATTAGCATTAAGCAAGGAGGTTTCTATGCCTAGATTGCGCCTACCAGCTGCGGTCGAAGCCGTGTTCCGCGAATTTCGCACCTGTGAGTTCACGACCGTGAACAAAGAAGGGCAGGCGCTGACCTGGCCCACGGAGCCTTACTATGACGCGCCCGAAGGCCGGTTGATCATCACTACGTCGATTGCCTTCGCGGTGAAGGCAGCCAACGCACGGCGGCGCCCCCAGGTGGCTATGTTGTTCTCTGATCCCACCGGCTCGGGGCTGCACGACGCGCCCGCCGTGCTGGTTCAGGGCGACGCCACTGTCGAGGAGTTGACTGACGATCCACCGTGGTCCTACGCGATGTTCAAGGAGTCGGTCGCTCGCCAGCCGACTACCCGCCGCTTCGTGGCCAATTCGCTGGCCCGCCGCATGTTCAGCTTCGAGTATCAGCGCATCGCCATCTACGTGCAGCCGCGGCATATACGAATCTGGCCGCATGGCGACTTCAGCGCCGTCCCCGACGAAAGCGAGGTGTCCTATGTGGAGTAGCAAGCTCGTTGCCTGTGCACGCGCCTACGCCAGTGCTGTGCTTACTGTGGTCGAGACGTCGGGCTATCCGGGCAGCGTGCGCTGCCAGGTGGAGTTCGACGACAGCCGTGAGTTGATTACTTTTACGCCCGTGCCAGCGGCCGCGGCTGGCTGGAGCGGGAAAGCCTGCTTGCTGTTCCACCGGCATGACGAACACCTTGGCAACCAGCATGAGATGATGATCAAAGGAGAACTGCTTGCCGAGGGAGCCAACCTCATATTTCGCCCAGTCGCCTTTCTGACCGGGACTGGACGACAGGACAGCGACCGGATGCCGGTGGCTGGCAGTATGCTCGACATCATCCGCTTTATGCTCCTGGGCAGGCGGAAGGCGCGTGAGTACATTGCTAAGCGGGGTAGACCCTGGCCGCCGCGCCCCTGGGACAAAATGCTCCGCTACCTGGATGAACCTTGAGCGATGTACATACCTTACGACCTGAGCAAAGTGAAGGTCCTTATACTAATGATCATTTCTCTAGTCCGGCGGGTAGCGCAGATCGGTCTTGGTGTCATAATCGCCCGGCGGCACATCGAAGTCGAAGTCCACTGCCTCAGTCTCTTTGTCGCCAAGCTGCAGCTGCTGGGTGTTCTCGGCAACGGTCTTGCCGTCACTCTTATCCACCAGCTTGACTGTGAGTAGCACCTGGCCAGTGCCGTGGCTCTGGTTCTCCACCGTCACGGTGACTTTATAGGTGGTGATCTGCTGCTGCCCGCCCGGCCCGCCTTGCACCGGCGTGGGAGTCTGCGCCTGGCTCTCCACCTTCACTATGTGCGCCATCGGCCCGTTGCAACTGACGAAGGCAAACACCACCAGCGCCAGCACGATCAGCGTGGCAATTCCGGCGGGTATATTTTTCCTCACTAGCTCCATTGGTTCCTACCCCTTCTCCCTTACCAAAACGTTGCCGCACTCCCCCGCCCAACCTCCCCCTTTGGGGGGACTGAGTTCGTCACTTGCCCGGCACCCAGGGCAGGATAATCAGCAGGTAGATCATCAGCGCGGTAAGCACTGCGGCAATTACTGCCGCGCAACCCATGGTTGCCACCGGGTCGGCGCGCGACTCGTTGCGGCTGAGGGCGACGAAGCCGAGCGGCTCCGGGATAATCGGCACCTTGTACTCGGCGCTGTATTCGAGGTCGGGCAGGAAGCACTCGTCGCGCAGCGAAGGCATCACCTCACGCATCCTGTCGCTGATGAACTGCACGTCGCGCTCGTGCAGCCAGATGCTGGGCCAGAACTGGTCCTCGCTCTCCAGCTTGCGGGCCAGCCGTCGAAACGCCTCGGCCTGGTAGTAATACTCTAGCGCCTCATCATCGTCTATCTCTTGCCATTCCACTACCGTAATGTCAATCTTGCTATCGCCATCGCTGTTGGCGATCTCCTCATTACCACCGACGTGATCTTCAGGGCAGTCATTTATCGCGTTCTCAATCTGGTTGGCGATGTACTCGAAGACCGAGTTGCTCAACCCCCGCTTGGTTGGTCGCAGCCGCAGCCGCACCCCATTTATGTCCAACACGCCGAGCTTACCAGCCTCATCCTCCAATGGGATGTGGATCGGCTCATATGGCTTGTCCACCATCAATATTTGCCAGTCGGTGTAAGCCCGCCGCGTCCCTTCGCCCTTCTTGGCATCGGGCAGCGCCTTCTGCTTGGCCTGCTCGATCGCCTCATCCTTGCTGCCGCCCAGCCGTCGCAGGCCGTCGTACCAGATCATTCGCAAAGCGCCGACGAACCCGTTAAAGGTGCGGATTAGCAGGTAGGCGAACAGCACGAAGACGAGGGCAAAGGTCAGGGTCTCAACGTTGGTGCGCTGGCTGAACGTCGTCCAGAACTTTATGCGCCAGGCAATCAGCCCCATGCTGGTAATCGTCAGCAGGCCGATCGCAAAGTAGATCGCGGCCAGTAGCTTCACCCGCCGCCGATACTGTTGCGCGTCCCGCGCTCCCTCCTGCTTTACCACTTGCTCCATTGCCATAGCTCAGCCCTCCATAAGCATCAAGCATCCACTTTACTGCCGCAGCAGCA
>QHBQ01000458.1 GCA_003243865.1 Candidatus Chloroheliales bacterium
TGTGGCACACATAATTGTACCATACTCGTGCCTCATGCCTCGTGCCTCATGCCTCGTCTTTGGCAGAGTTTTCCACAATTTCAGTGCAAATGTTCTGGATTTTGGGGAAAACAGAACGAATTTTCTAAATTGGCCGCGAAAAGTATTGACAGAACATAAGTTCTATGATACAATCACTCTTGTACAGATGTTCTAATATCCATAACCTAACCTGAACCAAGAACCTTATGTAAGTCGGAGAGGAAGTGAACGATGGCAGCATCACAAGCATTGTCCCAGCGTCAAAGGCAAGTATGGCAGTTCATCGCCAAGTGGAGCTACAACAAAGGCTACCCGCCCACCTACCGTGAGATCGCCGAGGGGCTGAAGATGGCGTCGGTGTCCACGGTGGTCTACCACCTCGACGCGCTGGTGAAGAAGGGTTACCTGCGGCGCACTGACAACGCCGCCCGCTCGATTGAGCTGCTGATCCAGCCGATTCCCGCGCTGCCGCGCAATGAGCAACCCAAGCCGATCAGCGCGGCAGTGGTGCGCGTACCCATCGCTGGCGACATCGCCGCCAGCCCCCCCATTCAGGCGCACCCTGAGCGGGGCGAGTATCTGAGCCTGCCAATCGCAATGCTCAACGGCAACCATGACGCATATATTCTACGGGTACGTGGTTGGAGCATGGTCGAGGCGGGCATCGGCGACGGCGACCTGGTGCTGATCCAGCCGACGGACATTGCCGACAACGGCGAGATCGTGGTGGCTTGCCTCGACAACGATGTGACCCTGAAGCGGTTCTACCGCGAGGGGCATCAGGTAACGCTAAGGCCCGCCAACCCCAACTATCAGCCGATCCAAGTCAACGCCGCGCAAGTGCGCATCCAGGGCAGGTTGATGTGTGTGATCCGCCGCCTGTCTGAGAATTAGGAATTACTCCTCTCCCGCTGGAAGAGGTGGGGTGAGGGTGATCGCAAACCTTCATTGTTTTAGTATCGTTCAATCGAACAAGCTGGCGTGGCCAGCAACGTTATGAAAGGGAGGCAGCAAGATGGCAAATGCAGCACAGCGGGCTTACCAGCCACAGGAGGAGCAGGCCGGTCGGGTGCGTAGCGACTGGAATCAGCTGGTGAACAGCAATCTGGGGAGGCTGGACGATGAGGAAGAGCAGCACGGCGGGCCAATGGACCGCCCAGCGCGTCCGGTACGGCTCGTGAGTCAGAGCAGCAGCCCACGGGCGGTGCCAGCCCCGACCGCAGCAGTGCAGCCTCGCCAGCAAGGGGCAATCGGCCAGGGGGTTATGACCCGGCTAAGTGGCGCAAGTGTGCCGCTCGGTCAGGCCAAGCTGGTCATCTTTGTCGCGCTCGGCGCGGTAGCGCTACTGGCCGCCTACCTATTGGTCAGCACCGCAGCAGCGTTCGTCGGCACCAAGCTGGACGACATTGCCTACACCGAGACTCGCACTACCAACCTCGATGCCTACGTCGGTCACAACGAGACTACCGGCAACCCGACCCACTTCACCGCGCAGAACATCCGCGGCCAGATCGCGATCATCGAGTATCCTGGCGGCGACCCGTCGAAGGCGGTAGCGATCACCGGCCCCTACCTGTTCGGCAAGGGCGAGGACAAGGTTCCCGTTACCATCAGCGTGGCCGACATTAATGGCGATGGCAAGCCCGACCTGCTCGTCACCGCAAAGGGGGCGCAGACCGCCTACATCAACGACGGCAATAGCTTCCGCGCGATGAAGCCAGAGGAGCGGGCGGCAATCGAGAAGGCGATGACCAGCGCCGCAAGCGCAGCCAGCGGCAAGTAATATGACTCCTCCCCAAAGGGGGAGGCTGGGTGGGGGAGCAAGCTGCAAGGCGCGCACCCATCAAGATATATAGAGAGAAGAAGACCGTGAGAGACGCCATCAGTTTCAGCCGCTCAAGCATAATAAAGGGAGAGCTGGTCGGCGGCAGCTTCAAGATCGAGCGCAAGGTGGCAATAGAACACCCCCCCTCCATCAGCGAGAAGGTAGCTGCCAGGCCAGCAGCGAAGCAGGCCAAGGGTGCGGCAATGTGGCAGCCACAGCCGCCTGCACCCGCCACATATGAGTGGACGCGGCAGGTGGCCGAGGTCGAGCATGAGGTTTATGCCTACGCTGAGAGGGAGTTGCCCTCCGCGCCGCAGCCGCCGCTACCCGCCTATTACCAACCGCCACCCGCTAATGATTACCGCTACACCCCCGGCGGCATCGCTCATGAAGGCCACACCGGCGAAATGGCGATCGTGCGCCGCTCTCGCCCGCTCTTCGCCTTCTTCGGTATGACCGCGATAGTCTTTGCCGTGCTGATTGGGGCGGCCAGCCAATTTAACGGCAGGGGCGGTATGGTCTTCAGCGGCGTAGCTGGCAACCCGATGATCAACCTGGTTGGGCAGATGGCTCCCGTTGCGGTTGCGGATCAAGGACAGGCGCAGTTGCCCGCTCCCGCCAGTGACGCGCAGGCGCAGCGGCATCCCAACGGTGGCGATTACAACCTGCTGGGCAAGCCGAGCATCAGCGTCGCCGCCATCGAGAAAGTGCTGAGGCAGTACAACTCGCCCGCCGTCGGCAACGGGCAGGCGTTCTACGACCTGGGGGTTAAATATGGGGTTGACCCCGCCTTCATGCTCGCCTTCTACGTTCATGAGTCGGCAGCCGGCACTGCGGGCGCGGCGGTGGCGACCAAGAGTGTCGGCAACATCATCTGCGCGGGCTGGGGCCGCAAGTGCATCGGTCGCTTCCGCGCCTACGACAGCTACACGCAGGCGGCGGAGGATTGGTACCAGCTAATCACCGGCAACCTCTACATTGGCGGCGGGCTGACCACGCCGGATCAAATCACCCCCCGCTACGCGCCTTCCTCCGACAACAACGACCCCAACGGCTACGCGAAGACGGTGGAGCGGCTAGTTGACGAGTGGCGCTCCTGGCAGTAAGATATAGTGGCAGGGCGGGATAAATCCCGCCCCTACAGCGGGTTGCAATGCTCCTGTAATCGGCAATCCACAATCTGAAATCAGAAATCACCATGCTTCTCTCCATGCTCAACACCGAATATGATGCCCGCGCGATCGAGCAGCGGCTGGGTTTCAACGATGTCTACGCCGTACTCAACGATGTGGGCAGCGAGCGCTTTGGTGCGGTGCAGCTAAGCGGCGGTGGCCTCAGCGGGCTGCTGCGTCTACGCGGGCTGAACTACTGGCTGGGAGACCAACAGGCCGAGCGCGAGGCGCTGGTTCACATCCAGCAGCACCTGCCCGACTTTCCGGTGCAATTCATCATCCAGCGGCGGCGGCTG
>QHBQ01000104.1 GCA_003243865.1 Candidatus Chloroheliales bacterium
GCGTAGTGGCTGCCATCGAACCTGTGCAGCAGGCTATGCAGCCAGGGGGCGCTGCTCGGTGCCGCGAACAGGCTCTTCAGGTTGGCCGACAGCATATACACTTCCTCGTCAGAGACCCTGAAGCGGTACATATTCTGTACCTTCATAAATGTAAGGTAGAAGGGCAGTGCCGGTATCATCCCGGCCAGCGCGACGGCCAGCAGACGGACGACGAACTGACGAGTGAAGTAGGGCCTGGTCTCGCGGCGCAGCAAAGCGTAGAGCAAATAGAGACCAAGTATGATTAGCACATAGAAGAAATGATACTGTGCCGAGAGCGCCTGGATTGCGATCAACGCGGCGAACGCTACTGCCCAGCCGACGCTGCGTCCGCCGCTACGCAGCAGCTTGTCAAAGGCGAGCAGCAGCAGCGGCAGGTAGCCAATGTTGCTTAGCCCGATGTGGCCGAGGTGCGAGAAATGGTAGGCGCTGAAGGAGTAGAGAATGCCAGCAACCGCCGCCGCAATGCGGTTGGCGGTCAGGTGGTAGGCAAGCAGGTAAGCGCCCCAGCCCGCAATCACGAAGGTTAGCAGCGTCACCAGGTTGAAGCTGAGGAACAGGTTGCCAGTCAGCAGCAGCACCGGCGCAGCCAGCAAAGCCTCGCCGAAGATCAGCTCGTCGAACATCAGGGTATCATGATAGGGATAGAAGACCTGGGCTTGGAACAGATTGAGCGGGTCGTGAGGCAAGTGGTACAGGCTGGCCCAGATGCGCCAACCGCTGTCCAACTGGTCGTAGAGGCTGCCCAGGTGGTCGCTGGCGTGGAACAGCAGCGGATAGGTGGCAAGTGTGGCAAGCGCGAACAGCAGCGTCGTATACAGCACCGCGAAGGAACCCTTCGGATACGTGTGCCTCGATGCGACCAGTGTGGCAGTAGCGCCGTTCATAAATCCGCTTCTTCTCGCAGCCTTAGCTAGTCAATCGCCCAGATTTGATATCTGAACACCCCTATTTTAACCTAGCAGCAACAGAGAGGCAAGGGCTAAAGCAGACGTTTATCCGGCATAGCAGGGTGAACCGCAGTGCGCCCCATAGGCATCAAATTAAGACGACAGCCGAGGGTGAGCCAGGGGGTCTGGGGGTAAGCCCCCAGCTGCTGCATACGTACCAATGCTAATCGTAAGCGCAGTGGTCGCTCGCTCAGGCATGGCGCAATGAGGCTTAATCCTAGCCTTGCTGCCGGTCAGCCGCTGGGGGCTTACCCCCAGACCCTCTGTATATTCCCCACCGTGTTCTTTTTTTGATGCCTATGGGTGAACCGCGTTTGCCCCTACAGAAATGTACAGGACAGAGGCGCAACTGCATAACTGTTAGAAAATTTATAAATTACACTGCTTTACTCTTGACAAGACAGCTAGCATTGTGTTAATATTACACCAGTCGGTTTGGTGTACGTTTAACACTTAGTTGTGAAAAAGGAGACAAGTGAAATGGCAACGATAACTACAGAGCAAAGCAAAGGGAACGGTGCCACCCTCACCGTCGAGCAGCATGGGGTAGAACCGATCCCGTTCAGCGAGCGGCACGGCAAGGTCGGCCAGCTATTCACCCTCTGGTTCTCGGCCAACCTGGGGATGCCCGCCTGGCTGGTCGGCGCACTGGCAATCGTATTTGGCCTCAGCCTGGGCGACGCGCTGCTGGCGATCGTGGTCGGCAACCTGATTGGTTGCGCCCTGGTCGGCGTTGCCTCGATGATGGGGCCGCTGACCGGCGTGCCGCAACTGCCACTTACGCGGCGCAGCTTTGGGCGGCTCGGCGCGTATCTGCCTGCCTTCCTCAACTGGCTGAGTTGCACCGGCTGGTACGCGGTCAATAGCGTGTTGGGCAGCCTGGCCCTGGCACGACTGTTCGGCTTCGACTTCCTGCCCGCGTTGCTCGTCCTCAGCGCGGTGCAGATTCTACTTGGTATCTACGGTCACAACCTGATCCACGCCTTCGAGCGAGTGATGGCAGTGGTACTCGGCGCGCTGTTCGTGGTGATGTACGTAACTGCTGCGCCCGCCTTCGCCAACTTCAGCAAGCCAGCGATTACCACTGGCGACGCCCACTTCGGAATGATGTTGCTGCTTATCACTGCCGTGGCGAGCTACGTCTTCAGTTGGTCAACCTATGGCGCGGATTACTCCCGCTACCTGCGCCCCGACAGCAGCAAGGCAAAGGTGTTTGGCTACACCTTCCTCGGCAGCTTTCTCTCTTGTGTGCTGGTCGAGTTTCTCGGCGCGCTCGTCACCAGCGCCACCGGCTTCAGTGGTGCCAATGCCGATCCCATCCAGCGGGTAGTGACCACGGTTGGCAGCAACCTGGCCATACCCGCGCTGATCGCGATCATCCTTGGCACCATCACCGCCAATGTGCTGAACATCTACACCGGCGCGATGTCGCTGCTGACTATGCAACTGCCGGTCAAGCGCTGGATGAGCGTGGTTGCGGTCGGTCTGCTGGGTGGCGTGTTTACCTACTACCTGTTCGCCAACAATTTGTCCAGCGGCTACGAACGCTTCCTGCTGCTCATCTCCTACTGGATTGCCCCCTGGCTGGCGGTGGTTGCCGCTCACTTCTTCATTGTCAATCGCGGCAAGGACACAGGGCAGGCGGCCGCCGTCGCGCCCTTCCACTGGAGCGGCATTGCCGCCTTCCTCGTCGGCGTGGCTGCTAGCGTGCCGTTCATCAGCAGCCAACTGTTCAGTGGCCCGTTCGCTGGTTGGTTCAGCGGCGGCGATGTCGCCTACTACATCGGCTTCCTGGTGGCGGGTGGCTTCTACCTGGCGCTGGCCCGGCTTATGCCTGCTACCACAAACAAGCCCATGCCGACGCCAGTTGCGGAGTAGATTTGACAAACTGCAATAAAGTGGTACAATCTTACCATCGCGATGAAACCACCAGCCGCAGTCGGTTCGTACATGGTAAAGAGGTTACATCGTAGAGCGATGGCGATAGAACGCTGGGCTGGCAACGCCATCGAGTCGATTAACGCAACAGTTCAAATCAAAAAGGAGGGTTCTATGAAGGGTCTGGTAAGGGTATTCGCCGCAGCAATGCTGCTGGCGATGGTAATCGCGCCGTCCGTAGGCGGCAGGGCTATGGCAAGCAAGCTGGCGATGCCAACCGCCAAAACCGTGACGGTCGAGTTGCAGGACTTCAAGTTCGTACCCGCCACCGTCAATGCCAACGTGGGTGATATTGTCACATTCGTAAACAAGGGCGCAACGGCCCACACCGCAACCGCGGGTGATGGTAGCTGGGACAGTGGCAACCTGGACGTGAACGCGACCTTCAACCACACTTTCACCACCGCAGGTAGCTTCATTGTCTACTGCAAGTACCATGGCTCGGCGCAAGGCAGTGGTATGTTCGGCACGGTTGTCGTGGCTCAGGGCGCTCCTGCCGCCACTGCCACCAGCCCGGCGGCCCAGCCCACCGCTACCACTGCGGGGGCTGCTCCAACCGCCACTACCGCTACCGCCGCCCCAACTGCAACCGCCGCGATGGCAGTGACCCCCACCGCGATGATGGGCACAACTCCCACCGCTGGAGGCTTCATGACCGGCGCGGCTGACTCCGTAACTGCCGACGATCAACCCGCTGGCAGCAGCATCACCGTCAAGGCAGTACACGCCAACGAGAATGGCTGGATCACGGTTCACGCCAACACCGCCGACAACAAGCCCGGCGCCCAGCTCGGTCATACCGCGGTGAAGGAAGGCGACAACTTCAACGTAGTGGTGCAGCTCAGCCCCGTCCCAGCGGCAGGCGACAAGGTGTGGCCGATGCTGCACATTGACGCGGGCGTTATCGGCACCTACGAGTTCCCCGGCCCCGACGCCCCGGTGATCATCAATGGCAACATCATAATGAAGCAGATCACCCTCACCGGCGCGGCACCAACTGGCGGCAACACCGGCACGCCGCTGCCGAACACCGGCAACAGCGCTGCGGACCTCTGGCTAGTGGTGGCGATGCTCGGCCTGCTGCTCATCGCCAGCGGTGCCTTCGTGCTCCGTCGCCGCAACGCCTAAGCGCAATCCAGATCTCAGCAAGTAATCGGAGGTGGGCAACGCTAACGTTGCCCACCTCCTTTGTTTATTAGGACTTACGCAGTTGCACGAGCGATTGAACCTGTTTCCGTAGGGGCGCACTGCCGTGCGCCCTGCTAAACTCCTATTTATATCCCTGGGTAGGAATAGGTGAGATCCATCCTGCCTCTCATCATTTTGCCCCGAATATTGACTGTTATTTTGCAATGACATATAATATACAGCGTCGGTGTGCTCTTTTTAAGCAACGTGATTTACGAAGAAGGGGTAGAAGAATTGGATAATGGGGCGAAGGGAGAGGAGGTTAAGCGACAGGACCGCGTGGGCAAGCGGGTGCTGGTTGCTGACGATGACAACGCCATTCGCGCGATGCTATGCGAATATTTGTTCAGCGAGGGCATCACCGTGAGCGAAGCCCACAATGGGCTGGAAGTGCTGGCCGCAATCGAGAGCGACCCGCCCGACCTGGTAGTTATGGATATGCGAATGCCGGAGTTGGATGGCATTACCGTGCTGCGCCAGAGCCAGGGCAGCGGAGTGCCATTTATTGTGATGACCGCCTATGGCGGCAGCAACAGCGCAATTCAGGCAGCCCAGTTGGGCGCCTATGATTATATTACCAAGCCGTTCGACCTTGAAGAGGTGATGCTGACTATTGACCGCCTCTTCGAGTGGCAACGGCTGACCCGCGAGGTGCGCAGCCTGCGTGAGCGGGTGGAGAAGCGCGACCCCAGCGAACGCATCATCGGCAACAGCGCGGCGATGCAGGAGGTGTACAAGATGATTGGCCGCGTCGCTGGCACCGAGAGTACCGTGCTTATCAGCGGCGAGACCGGCACCGGCAAGGAGTTGGTCGCCCAGACTATCCACAGCAACAGCACCTACCGCTCCGGCCCCCTGATCAAGGTCAACTGCGCCGCGCTGCCCGAAACCCTGCTGGAGAACGAACTATTCGGCCACGAGAAGGGCAGCTACACCGGCGCAAGCGAAATGCGGCGCGGTCGCTTCGAGCTAGCGCACAAGGGTAGCATCTTCCTCGACGAAATTGGTGAGATGAGCCTGAATATCCAGCGCAAGTTTCTGCGCGTGCTACAAGAGCGCGAGATTGAGCGGGTGGGCGGCACGGTGGCAATTAAAATAGATACCCGCGTCATTGCCGCCACCAACCGCCGCCTGGAGGATGAAGTTGCCGCTGGCCGCTTCCGCCAGGATCTATACTATCGGCTCAACGTCATCACCATCCACCTGCCCCCCTTGCGCGAACGCAAGGAGGACATCCCCCTGCTGGTCGAACACTTCCTCGACAAGCACCGCTACAGCGACAGCGACAAGCCAGCCCGTATCTCCAGCGAGGCGTTGGATATGATCCAGGAGTACGACTGGCCCGGCAACGTCCGCGAGTTGGAGAACACTCTGGAGCGAGCGGTAGTGATGGCCCAGGGCGGGGTCATCACCAGCCACCACATCATCTTCAGCGGGCGCAGTGAGCGCAGCAAGATCGTGGATGTGGCAAGGCTGTTGCGCGAGCAGGCCACCTTGCGCAGCATCATTTCCGAGGCGGAGAAGTTGGCAATCATCGAGGCGCTGGAACAGGCCAATGGCGACCGCAGCAAAGCCGCCGCCGCATTGGGCATCAACCGCCAGCAGCTATACAGCCGAATGCGCGACTACGGCCTCAGCGCCTAAGGAGGGTTGACTCCCCCTCCCACCGGCATTGCCTGATGACTCCCCTCCCAGCGGGAGGGGTTGGGGGTGGGTCCGCGGGGCGCGACTCGCCCCCTCTCCCGACCTCCCCCGATGGGGGAGGAGTTTATCTCCCCCTCCCGCCGGGAGGGGCTGGGGTGGGTGAGCGAATCGCCAATTTATCTACAAAAAGGTTGTGGCACGTTTTTTGCCCATCGTTCTGATTAGGCAGGTGCCGTGAACTATTTGCCGACGGCTGCCTGATGAGATCCAACCCCGAAGCAGCTTAAAGGAAGGGACGATGGGACAGGCAAGCAAATACACAGCTGAAGAGGATGATCAGGAGAACGCCTCACCGCAGGATAGTAGCGCCAGCATCGCCCAGCTTGTCAGCCAGATAAACAGTGGGGCAGAGTTCGCTGCTGTCGCTGGTGCCATCCTTCACGCTGTCTGTCAGCACGGCGGCGCAGTTGAAGCGACCCTGCTGGCAATGGAGAGCGATACTACCCCGCTACTGTGGGCCTCGGTCAGATCGGTGCCGCTGGCAAATGACCCCCTCTCTGATGGAGCGACGCCAACCAGCGAAGCAGGCGCATATCTCAGCCTGCCATTGCACAATGGCGGTCGTCTGGTCGGCCTGCTCAATCTCTATTGGGCGGGCGAACATCAGCTTAATGCCGAACAGCAGCGCGAACTTGACACCCTGGCGAACCTGGCGGCCTTGCTCATCCAACGAGAGTACGAACAAGGCGTAGCCGCAGCAACCCTGGCGAAGATGCGCCAGTTCGAGTTGCACAAGGAGGAGTTCATCCACCTCGTCTCCCACCAGTTGCGCACCCCGCTCACCTCAATTAAGGGTTTTGCTCAATTGCTGGGGCGACAGCAGCGGGCTGGTAATCTGGAGGCAATTGGCCGCTATGGCAACACTATTCTGCAAGAGACTAATCGCCTCACCACCATGGTCAACAACTTGATCGAGTTGTCGCAGATGGAGGTAGCGATGATCAGTATCCGCTATGCACCATTTGCGCTGAATGAGGTGGTCGAGCAAACCCTAGCCGATGCTGGCAAGGTCCAGCCGATCGAAGCCAACCTCGCTCCTGATCTGCCCCCATGCAGCGGCGACCGGGCCGTGCTGAAGCAGGCGCTGGCCGCGCTGATTGTCCATCTGCTGCGGGCCGAGGGCCAGCGCATCAACGTCAGCACGGCGCGTAGCAACGGCCACTTGAACATCGCGCTGGCGCTCGCCGCCGACGATTGGCCGCAGCGGCGCCGCGACGAGGTGCATAATATCAGCCTTAGCGATGCGGTGGATTGCATTGAGCGACCTAACCCCGCGATGTCGCTCTACGTGGTAAGGAATTTGACCGAGGCGATGGGTGGCAACTTCTCGCTTGAGCGTGGCGGTGAGGCGCAAATGGGCTATCCCCCTCAGCTACGCTATGTGGTAAGCCTGCCGCTAGCCGAGGCGCGAACAATGGGGGGCAGCGCTTAGGCTCGAGTCGAGCAGGGGTGAGGCGGGTGTCTGTCGGGTGGAGGAAGAGCATGAGCAAGATTCTGGTCGTAGATGACGAGAGCAGCATCGTCGAGTTGATCGAAGAGAACCTGGCGATGGAAGGTTACCACACCAGCCACGCCTACTCTGGCGAAGAGGCATTGGAGCTAATGCGTCACGACCAGCCCGACCTGGTGTTGCTCGACGTGATGATGCCGGGGATGGACGGTTACGAAGTGAGCCGCCAGATGCAGGCCGACCCCCAGCTTAACCACATTCCGATCATCATGCTGACGGCGCGTTCGGCCACCCCCGACAAGGTGATGGGTTACTCAAGGGGGGTGGACGATTATATCACCAAGCCGTTCGACAGCGATGAGTTGCTGGTGCGGGTGCGGGCGCAGTTGCACCATCTATACCACGAGGATATATCCGACATCACCGGCCTGCCCGGCAGCCAGGCGGTGGAGAAGGCGATCAAGCAGCGCAGCAGCGACCCCAGCAAACCCTGGAACATTATCTATGTTGACATCGAGCGTTTCACCATCTACAACGAGAACTACAGCTTCCTTGAAGGCGATGAGTTGATCAAGGCAACCGCCAACCTGCTGCACGAGGCAGTGAGGGAGCGTGGCAACCCTGATGATTTCCTCGGCCATGTCGGCGGCGACAACCTCATAATCATTACCACCCCGGACAAAACCAAGGGCATCTGCAAACTGGCCGCCGCCAAGTTCAACGCGATCATCCTCCAGTATTATACCGCCAGCGACCGCAACCAGGGCTATGTGCTGGCGATGAGCCATGACGGGCAAATCGAGCAAAGCCCATTCGCCGAGTTGTCCTTCGATGTGGTGGATAGTCAATCCTAGCTGCAGGTGCGGCTAATTGAGCTGCCTCGTTGCATAGCTGGAGCAACAGGTCGAGCAGGCGCTGGCAGTAGGGCGAGGCGGCGGCCACTTTGGTTGGGTCGAGACTAGCTAGGATTTTAGGCCCATGCTTTATTTTGTGGTATTCTCCGCTCACTGTGTCTTTGGAGGCATATCGCAGAGCAGAGACGACTTCGGCACAGGACAACTCTTCCACATCTTTGCGAACAGGTAGGGCATTTGGGTGAAAGTTTCGTTTGTAGAAGTCTGCGATCTTCTGCTTATTATGTAGCAGCCATGTCTCCATGCACTGTACCATTAGATGTGCTTGATGATCTGTAACCGCTGTAGGTCGCTCCCAACCATCCCTCTTTTTAAGATATTCCCAAACGGTTTCTGATGCGCCAACCGTTCCCTCACTATCTACAAGTAGAAGGATGAATTCGTTAGGGTGATGCTTCAACGCATGGAGGAATCTGCTGTAAGTGCGTCCGCGAGTTCCGCAAGCTACGACGACTGGCTGCATAGATGCATATCCTTTGCTCGCCAGGTATGTCCTAAAGAACATCTCAAAGCCTCGACGGCAGGTGTCTCTAGTTGGCTCTGAATCCCCACCTCCCTCGACGTATATGCGGACACTCACCAGCGGTTGCCTCCAATTTCGCCACTGGCCCAGATCAGGCCCAAGCCCTCATCCTTAAGCCACTCCTTCAGGTCTTCGCGATCTAGCCTTCGCATCCTGGTTGAACCATTCAACTTTTCTTTGTCGCACACCACAACCACTTCGGGCGTGTCGCTAAACTCATCCACCAATGCAGTAGAGTGGGTTGTGATTATCAGTTGCGTGCGCTCAGAAGCGTTGCGGAGCAACTCGGCTAGGGTGGGGATTACATCATGGTGCAGGTTATTCTCTGGCTCCTCAATGCAGACAAGCGGTGGCGGCGTAGGATGCAATAGGATAGTCAGCAGCGCAAGCCAGCGCAGCGTACCTTCTGACAGCCGCGCAGCAGGCGTGAAGAAATCTCCGTCCTTGACCCTAAGCTCAAGGTAATGGCGAAAGGGGCTGACCCTAATATTTTCAGCAAACCTATAGAAATCGTTGAGGTAGCGTATTAGCTGTTTCTTCACCTTGTTATTTTTCAGCAAAATGTTAAGAACCGCGATCAGGTTGCTGGCATCTTCGTTAAGAAAGTCTCCTTGTGCTTCAACCGGCAACAATCGGCGTGGGTCCTCGTTAGGGGCAAACCGCCAGTTTCGATAGATGCGTATGGCGTCGAGTTGCTGGCTGGCAAAGTTGATGGTCGGAGCAAGGAAAACGCTTATGGAAGGGGATTCAAAAGTTGGCCCTTTGTACAATGATAGGGCTGACTCGCGTGCGTAACTGCCATTACTTTCACTGGGCTGCATACTGATGTTTTCACTTAGGTTGATGTTTATATCTGTGCCTTTGTGTGTAAAGTATGGCACTAGCTGATGCTGCCCATTTCCCGTGCTGTTTTCTACAAGATGTTCATCTACCACTTCAATCTGCTGTTGAACATCGGTAAATGACAACTTATAGCGAAGCAGCTTACCTGCTTCATTTACGTGAGCGCGATCAGGATATTCTATACCCACCTCTATAGTCGCCACCGGCGTACCCTCTGCCCCCTTCCACAACCACTCGCGCAACCCGCCACCCTCGACGATCGGCTTGGTAAGGTTTCGCGGCGCGGCCTGAAGCAGACTGATCGCCTCGATCAGGTTCGACTTGCCCGACCCATTCGCCCCGATCAGCACATTGAGCGGGCCTAGTTCCAGCGGTTCGCTATTCGGCCCGAATGACAGCAGGTTGGTCAGCTTGATAGATTTCAGCATGAAACACCTCGGTTCAGCAGACAAAAATGGGTGTAGTCTCGTCCGGAAGCTACATCCATTATAGCACAATTTATGGAGCGTCGGCCTACTGCCCATTAGCGATGAACAGCGCCAGCAGCGCCTTCTGCGCGTGCAGGCGGTTCTCCGCCTCGGCGAAGACCACGCTGTGCGGTCCGTCCATCACCTCGTCGCTGATCTCGCTGCCGCGATGTGCGGGCAGGCAGTGCATCACCAGCACGTTGCGGTCGGCCTTGCTCACCATCTCGTGGTTCACCTGATAGGGCATGAATATGCTGGCCCGCTCTGCCGCCTCTGCCTCCTGCCCCATGCTTGCCCATACATCGGTGTAGATAACGTCTGCGTCGCGCACTGCGTCGGGGTCGCTGCTGAAGGTTATACTCGCCTTGCTCGCCGCCGCGAGCTGGCGGGCAGTGGCCTC
>QHBQ01000147.1 GCA_003243865.1 Candidatus Chloroheliales bacterium
ATGGCCCAGATCGTCTACAAGGGCGTGACCACACCATAGGATGAGATAAAGGAGGCGACCTGCTGGCTAACCCCTGTAGGTCGCCCTTTCAGTTAGGAGGCAGATAATGCGCAAGCTAGCAGAGGTGTCTCTCATCACTATCGTAGCCCTGCCGCCATTGGCTACATCAACGCGCACGGCTCCTCCACTACGCTCAGCGATGTGACCGAGGCGAAGGCAATTCACCTCGCGCTAGGCGACGCTGCTGATAATATCCCAGTCAGCGACACCAAGGGGCTGCACGCCCATGCCCTGGGCGCGACCGGCGCAATTGAGGCAGCCATCTGCGCCCTTGCCCTCCAGCGCGGCTGGCTGCCGCCCACCAAGGTGGTGATGGTCAATGCCAGCCGTCCACCCAACCTGAATTGACTGGTGCTTAAAGTCATATGATGGTACATTTTATGCTGAGCAAATGGGTTACTCATCCACCCAACCTGAATTGACTGGTGCCTAAAATCATGGCAGCGGATATCAGAGCAATAGGATGAAAGGATGAAGAAAAGATGATAAGTCGACGGATTATCGCTCTAATAGGGATTTTGCTGGCTCTCATCGTCGGCAGCGCGGTATCCAGTAATGGCCAGGCCCAGGCCATCATGGCTACTCAGCCCACAGCCAGCCATAGTCAAGCCATTCCTGCCAACCCGCCAGCCACGCTTGATGCGTACGCCCACCTGGTACCCGGCGGCGTAGTCACCGCTACGGTCGGTACCTCCCTCACCCTTGACCTCTACATCAACAGCGGCAGCAATATCGTCACCGGCCAGCAAAGCTACCTCACCTTCACCAACTCGCTGTTGCAGGTGGTCAATTCCAACCAACCGGGTTGTGTGCTAACCAATACTGTCACTCCTGATTACACCACCTTTGAGGCGGGCCTTGCGAACAGGGCCGACAACGGCACGGGCGAGATTACTTATGCCTCAGGCACCTTCGGATCAGGGGCAGTAGGCGATTTTCGCGTGGCGCGCATCACCTTCTGTGCGACCGCAGCGGGTGATGCGATCATCCACTGGCAGTTCTCGTCGCCCCGTAACAGCGAGATAATTGATAACAATAGCGCGGTGGTATCCAACCCGGCGCTCTATCAAGATGTCATCGTCCACATTATCTCGGCGGCCACCTCTACGCCCACCCGCACCAACACACCGACCATTACCAACACGCCGACGCGCACCAACACGCCTCACCCGACGAACACGCCGGCGAACATACCAACGCGCACCAACACACCGATGCGTACCAATACGCCTCACCCGACGAACACACCGGCGAACACACCAACGCGCACCAACACGCCCGCGCCAACCAACACCCCCGGCGGCCCAACCAACACGCCAGTAGTGCCGACCTTGACGCCGACCGACTGCCCCAACCCTTTCGTTGATATAAACAACAACGTCTTCTACTTCGCCATTCACTACCTGAACTGTCGGAGCGTGATCAACGGCACCGACGCTACTCACTACAGCCCAGGCGGCACTTCCACCCGCGCCCAGTTCGCCAAGGTGGTGGTGCTGGGCTTCGGCACGCCGTTCTACACGCCAAGCAGCGGGCAGTCCTTCACCGATGTGCCACCCAGCTACTTCGCCTACGTCTATATCGAGACCGGCTTCCATGCAGGCATCCTCAGCGGCTTCGATGCGCCCAGCTGCATCGCGCACGGCGCCACCTACCCTTGCTACCTGCCCAACCTGGCGATTACCCGCGGACAACTTACCAAGCTGGTGGTCAACGCTGGTGGCTATCAGCCGTACACCCCGACCGGCGGCGGACAGGACTTCAGCGACGTACCGCCCAGTTATGTCTTCTACGTCAGCATCGAGACCGCCTACCACAACAGCATCATCAACGGCTACCCCGACGGCACTTTCAGGCCGAACAACAACACCCGTCGCGACGAGATGGCTCAGATCGTGTATGAGGGCATCGTGCATCGGCCATGACGGGATTAAGGATTAAGGACATGGGGCGCATCTTCGGGTGCGCCCTCACTTTGTCAAATGTTCACTGCACGAGTCACCTTAAAGTTTAGGTTAGCAAAAGCCTCCAGTTCTGGGGGCTTCAGTTAGTTGCTGCTTTGAGCTTGACATCATCACCCCCATACAGTACAATAGTTCTACAAACCCCTGAATAATCTCTGAGCTACCATTCACCATTCATCATTACGGTAAGGAAGACCATGCCCGATTATCGTGCGGCCAATCCGGTGCGGGAACAGCTAGAGAAGCGCGTCCGCGAACTGCCCCTCAGCCCTGGCGTCTATATTATGAAGAACGTCAACGGCGAGATTATCTACGTGGGCAAGGCGGTGGTGTTGCGCCACCGCGTGCGCAGCTACTTTGGCAGCCTGAAGAACCAGGCCAACAAAGTTGCCAAAATGGTCGCCAATATCGCCGACTTCGAGTACATCGTTACCGACACCGAGCTAGAGGCGCTTATCCTCGAAAATAATCTGATCAAGCAGCACAAGCC
>QHBQ01000009.1 GCA_003243865.1 Candidatus Chloroheliales bacterium
TCTCCGCCTCTACCACCTTCAGGTCACCCTGGTTTTCATACCCGTTGCATTGGGCTTCGCACGTGTTTACTCATGCTGCCAGCTACATTTCAGCCCTCTTTGAGTTATCTTCTAGTTTTAAGTTATGGTCACTATAATAGCCCTTATGCTTACCATTCGTTGATCCATTCACATGGCGAGGAATTTGTCACTTCTCATCAGTGTTCATCGCCAGATACTCACTGGCAAGGATATGGGGGTTGTTAGGGTCGGTGACTAGCAGCACGCTCACCGCTTCCCGTAATTAAAGGTAAAGGAAAGGGAGAGAGCAATGGCATACTGATATGCACCCTCCGCTAGATCCTTAATCTCCGCGCACTGGCCGAATCAAGACCGATTGATAATACCTTCGTACGCGATCTGGGCCCTCTCGTCGCGCCTGATATTGTTGGGGCAGAAGCTATAATCGGAAATTACTGACAGCGGCTTATGGAGGAGCGTAATTCGCTCCCATGCGCTGTTAGTCCTTATCTGCTTCTTCGCCATGGCTGTCCCGCTCCTTTAGCTTCCAGTTTGTGCTGCTATAGCTAATTATCATTATATCCTGTCGAGAGTTATGACCGCATATTTTGGAACATTCTTGCTTGTGTAGCATTGACGTGATGCAGAGTATCCTGTATAATCAGCGTAAGTGTCTACCTATGTTAGGCGAGGTAGGATTAGCTTAGATGGCAAAGCGTAATCGCGCATATATACGGCTGAACCAGGAGGAGCTAGACAAGCTGAACGTGGTGCGCGGCAGCATTAAAGAGGTGACTTACACCGAAGACTCGCTTCTCTGGTTTATCGAGGCGGTGGAAGAGGGCGGGCGGCGCCGGAGATTCTAGCGGCGTAGTTCCACCAGCTGCTCAGGATGTTTCGTCCTAGCGTCAACCGTTGGCAGCGCCTCGCAGCGAGGCACATCCTGGTCGAGCTTAACGCTGACGACCTGAAGCGCATCGCCAGCGTACAGGGGCAAGCCGAAGCCGATTTTGTCAGGATGAGTGATGACGAAGAATATAGCATCGCGCCGCTGGACAAGTCCACGTTCGCATACCTGGCGGTTATGACGCGAGTCGGTTACATGCAGGCTATGGTGAGGAAGCGATCTTCGCTTAATGAGTTGCTGCTCCTGCTGGGTGAGCCAGAGTAATACCATTTCCAGTGAGCGATGCAGTAAATTGGGCCAGGGCGTACGTCAGTGCGCCCCTACGGAAATACCGCATTGCCCGCTGGAAATGGTATAAGTCTTTTCATAGCTTGCTTATAGTAGAGGTCAACGGTGATGAGCGAATATAACGCTACTTCTCTCTATGAAGCAATGAGCTGGCGGCTTTCCTTCGACGACCTACGGCTTATTTGCGTGGCCCTCAGTGATGCCAGTTCAAAGTTGCGTGAACTGGATTTCGAGGATATTTCTTTTGGTCGCAGCAAGAAGGGGACAGTTCTCAACATAATTGATGTTTGCAAGAAGCATGATGCACTTTCGTCTCTAGTTGAGGTGCTGAAAGAAAGATATGGTTTTGTTCTCGCTGGAGCGACCATCGGGCACCAATTTCCGGCCTGTGTTGAGCAACCGCCTTTCCGCGACGACCTAGTGTCACGCAAAGATGAGCTACACAACCTTCAATTGCTACTTACCCGCCGAGCGGTTACCATCGTTGTTGGTCTCGGTGGTATGGGCAAAACTAGCATCGCCACAATGCTTGCTCGCGAATGGCCCGGCCCGGTCTATTGGCACACTCATAACATGAGCGGTGACCAGATTATCGCCTGCGCCCTAGAGTTGTTGGGAGTGCGCTATGATCGTAGCAAGTACACCAGCGTTGGCTCACTTGCTAAACTTCTGGTCACCTCCCTGAGAGGCCAATCTCAGCCATGGCTCATAGTAATTGACGGCCTAGACGAGATAAGCGTGGACCGCGAGCGTAAGTTGGAGGATGGAGAGCTATATGGGTTGTTGGCTGAGGCCAGCAAAGGGCTAGGTAACTCGCGGTTGCTGATAACCACAAGGGTCATGCCAAAACAGGGAGACGGTGAGTACCCTGCCCGTTACGACCTAACAGTTTTGAATGCGGAGCAAGGAGCTGATCTCATCATGCTCTACACCACTCGTCGCCCTCTACCACATGAGCTGCTGCTGGAGGCGGCAGGACCAGGATACGCCAAAGGCCATCCACTTGCCCTTAAACTGCTTGCTAATCTGGTTGATGATCCAGCAGCTCCTTCGCCCGCTGCGCAGTTGCAAGCCTTGCTAGACGATCCCACTCTCTGGCATGAGAACGTTGCTCTAAGTTTGTTGGATAAGGTGTGGCAAAACACCGCTGCCGACCAGCGGGAGATGATCCAGCACATTTCAGTGTTTCCCCGCCCGGTGACTGTGCCGACGATCAGCGGGATGGTAGAGAAATTGGAGCCACCCAGCAAGTTTGATCAGGCAATGCTCGACGAGCTTGTACGTCGCTCTCTCATTGAAGTGACTGAGGATGCACAATACGACCTCCATCCATTGCTGCGCTACTACGCTTACGAGAAGCTGGGAAATACAAGCAGATATTGCAAAGCTATTGCTAGCTGCCTCATGCAGAAGCAAGGCGCAAGCTCTCTATCTTGTGCTAATGATGGGATGAAACATCTATCCGAAGCTCTTGAGCAAATGTGTCCTGACCATCCCGCCCTTAGAGAGCAGGGGAATGAGGATATGACCTTCTCTTCTCTACTGCTTAGATATACCCGGCGAACTGGTTTTACTTATGAGCAGTTGGCAGAGGCAGCTAATCTACCGTTTGATACTATACTCAACTGGCTCAAAGGTAGAGTTAGACGTCCGAGAAATTGGAAGGATGTGCTACAGGTTGCACGCTCCCTAGGTCTCACTGAGGATGAGGCTGACACCCTACTCAAGGTATCAGGCCATCCTACCCTACCTCGGCTGAGATCTGCGTACTCACATGATGAGCTGTTGCATTTCTGGCCGATCGTTGACCTCACAACCACAACACTAGCAGATAAAAACTTGCATGATGTGCATGATTTTGTTGCCACGTTTAATCAGTATGTGCAGCGAAGCGGACTCACCCATGAGCAGCTTGCCCGCATCACTCACCTTCCGGTGAAGACACTGGATGATTGGTCACGGGGGCTACTTCGTCGTTATGAATCGTGGGGCAGCGTGGTTGGCGCAGCGACCAGATGGCTCACAAAGCAGCCAGGTCATCGTGATCTATGGGGTGACCTGCTGAGTGTTGCCCACGCTTTGAACCTGAATGAGGGAGAGGCTAATCAACTACTCTGCACCGCTGGCTGCCTTGACCTTGAGCGGCTGCGTCAGTTCTACCGCGAGGATAAACTCCTAGACGGCTGGAGTAGGAACGACTAATTATACACCAGGTAACTCACCAATCAAGCTCAAGACAGAATAGATTGGAGTAAAGACAAGTGGCGACATCAACCAGACGTGGCTATCCAGTTACAAGGCGAGATAAGATTTTTATCGAAGCGCACGGTTACCATGTAGCCGACCCTTATCGCTGGCTGGAAAGCGGCGCAAGTGACGAGGTCCGCAGGTGGGTGGCGGAGCAGAACAACTTTACTCGAAGGTTCCTCGACACTCTTCCTCATCGGGAACCAATACGCCGAGAGTTGCGGCAGCTGATGGACTTCGAGAAGGTAGGACTGCCAACAATAGCAGCGGGGAAACTGTTTTATACGAGGCGCTACATTGGGCAAAACTACGGCGTGCTCTTTATGCGAGAAGGTGTTGATGGGGAAGAGTCCGAACTAATCAACACCAACGAAAGTACAGATAATCAATCATACCAGGCTCTTACTGGTTGGTACCCTTCGCCAGATGCTCGTCTGCTTGCCTACAGTATATGCGTAAATGATGATGAGCGACCTACTTTGCATATTATGAAGATTGGCGAAAAGGAGCAATTGCCCGACCAAATTCCAGGCTTTGCTGGCGATCTTGCTTGGCTGGGTAATGATGGTTTCTTCTATACACGCTATCCTAGTAAAGGTAAGGTTCCAAAGGGCGAGGAGTTCGCCCATATCGCAGTCTATATACACCGACTCGGTGATGAGCCCAGTCACGACCAAAAAGTGTCTCAGCCAGAAGAGTACACCGAGATACCTCATGTAAGTGTCTCGCCCAATGGAAAATGGCTGCTTATCATCACTGAGCAGCAAAATAATGAGAACAATGGAATCTATATCCTCAACCTTATGCGGCCTGGTAGCGCCGTTGTGCAGCTACTCAGGGATATTAAAGCGGCCTTCAAAGGTGCGATAGCTAATGACAGACTTTTTCTACTTACCGATTATGATGCTCCTAACTCTTGCTGGATGTATATTGACCTCAATGCAGAGGATTACATTCCTCATGTGCTTATTGCCGAGCGCGGTGATGTCTTCATCATCAACGGCGCGGTCATGGCTGGCAAAATTTCAGTGCTTGAAAAGATTGATGATGAGACCAAACTTAATCTCTACTCACTTGATGGCTCCTACGAAGGGGAAATTCCTATTGACGCAAGTAACGTGCAAGGAGTTAGTAGTGACTTTGACGGTGAAAACATATTCCTCGGTCTCGGTCTTAAGACACGCGCGGCGGATGCCATAATCTATCGCTACCATGTGTCCACTAAAACCCTATCCATTTGGTTGAAAGTCGCCCATGTGCCTGTAGAGCAGCCCAACCACTGGATTGTAGAGCCACCCTGTATGTCTGATGATCACGAGATAGAAATTGAGATGTGGTACCCTGTCAGCGGCCTTCCTAACCCTAATGCACCAATAGTGTTGCAGGTATACGGAGGTTTCGGCAACGATGACGTAATGCCGGGCTACGCTGCTCAGTGGATACGCATGGGTGGGGTATTCGCTATTGCACACATTCGCGGTGGAGGCGTGCGCAGTGGCAGTAATAAAGATATTGACAAACGTAGAGCGCATTACCTGGCAGGCAAGAGGTTGAATAAGCAGAAGAGCATTGATGACACCATTGCTGCCGCCGAACATCTAATACACGGAGCAAATGGCAACGGCATTACAACCCCTGATAGGCTCGCCTTGCTGGGTAGTAGCAATGGCGGCATGATAGTGGGCGGTGCCATTACACAGCGCCCTAACCTGTTTCGTGCCGCAGTTTGTATTAAACCAATGTTCGATATGCTACGCGCTCACAAGTTCGGCAAGGGTATCTTCATGGAACCTGAATATGGAACTGCTGATAACCCCGAGGAGTTCAGGTATCTTCGCTCCTACTCACCGTATCATAGTGTAAGGCCAAATACTCGCTACCCTGCAATGCTGATTATTAGTGGTGAGAACGATAATCGTGTGCATCCAATGCACGCCCGCAAGATGGCTGCCGCCCTCCAAGCAGCCAGCAACCCTCAGCACCTCGCTCTGCTCCTTGAAGAGAGGAATGCCGGTCATGGTGACTATACGTCAATGAGTGCGAAGATAGAGGAACAGGTGGATGTATGGTCGTTCCTCTATAAGGAACTGGCAGTGCCGATTAAGCGTACAGAGTAGAATTGATGTTGGAGGTGAGAGCTAGAGCGATGGCCAAACCCAGCAGAAACCAATTGCATGATGCGATGAATGAACATCTAAGCAACGATGACCTTCCTCTGCTCTGTATTAGGTTGAGGGAAGCAGACTCGCGGCTGGTTGGCCTTCAGGTTGAGGATTTGCCCTCTCCTGCGGGCAAGAGCCAACGTATTATCAGCCTCATTGATTACTTCCAGAAGCGTAATGCTCTTCCCATACTGATTAGCGCTCTGCAACGGGATTATCCATATGTTCTAGAGAATATGCCAGGTGAGGCCCCCTCAGCTACAAGCGCTAGCCCGTTCGATGCCTACCGCGACTTTGTACTCCGTGCTTACGGCTATATTCCCCTGCTCCCATTCTATCAAGTTCAGCCCCCTCTCATGCCGATTGGGGATACCTACTACGTGGCGCTTGAGGCGGCCTATCGCCACGGCGATCTCATTGCTAAGGCCAAGCGAGAGGAAGCTCTTAAGGAGATGAGATTCAGCATCACCTCCCTCGAAGATTACCAGACAATGCGCGAGCGCCTCGACGAATATTATCGGCTTGAGAATGCCGGCCTTACCCCTGGGCAAGAGGCAGTGCCGCTGAATCGAGCTGTCGCTACCTACCCGCGCCTGGTTGTGCTGGGAGAGCCAGGTGCGGGCAAGACCACCCTACTTCAATATCTCACTCACACCTTCGCCCAGGCCGAGCCTGAAGGCCAGGTACCAGGGTTCGGGCATTACCGACTACCCATTAATGTGCGGCTGGCAGACTTCGCTAGCTTTGAGTACGTCATCAACTCGGATACCATTGCTGAACTGGCAGCCAGAGGCATTGGCGCTGGCCTAGCTCACCAGGTGAAGACGGAGCTTCTTGAGTGGGTGTTCGACAGGAAGCAGGCTATAATCCTGCTCGACGGCCTTGACGAGGTAGACCCAAACAAGCGCGGATGGGTGGAGAAGCAGCTTAATGACCTTGCCACCCCCCTAGGCGTCAATGGCTCCAAGCCTACGGCTATGCCCCTCGATCAACATCCCGTTGGCAACCGCATCATCATCACATGCCGCATCGCTGGATACGAGCGCTCCCGGCTGGATGCTGCTCATGCCCATTATGTGGTACTGGGTGTCAGAACCAAAAGCCGCCGGGGCTTCCTGCTCCAGTGGTTCGAGAGCTACCGCACCCATGTACTCCCAGAAAGTGTGGAAACAGGTTGGGCAGAGATTGAGGCGGCGCCGCTGAACCAGCGGCTGAATCGACCAGGGATAGAGCGAGTAGCCCAGATCCCCCTCTTCCTTTCGCTCATCGCCCAGCTCTGGCTGCTCGACCCTAGCCAGCAATTTACCACCCGCGCCGCCATCCTCAGGCGGGTAATGAGCCTGTACCTTCGTCAGCGTATCCATGGTCGGCCAGAGCGAGAGACTGACCGGGAGTTCGCCGATGAGCGGGAGGAAATAGGTCGACTGGCTAGGCTGGCTTACTGCGTTCATGCGACAAGTGAGCGTGGTGGCATCCGTGAAGCGGAGGGTAGTCGTATTATTGGCTCCGAGCTGTGGCGGCAGGCACTCAAGGTTGCCAACCTGCTCGTCGAACGTGGCTACGAGGGTGGCGAGGTTATTCCAGAAGCAAGGCGCTATGGCTTTCCCCATCGCATCTTTGAGGAGTACCTGGCTGCCCGCTATCTAGTGGACGGTCGTGCCTCCTCAGAGCAACTGTCTCTGCTGCGCCGTCACCTGCACGATGAGCGCTGGCAGGAGGTGGTGCTGCTAGCCCTCGGCACAATGAAGAACGGCGGGGAGATGCTGGACAAACTTTGTATAAGCCCAGAGCGTAAACCTTCCCCTGATGAGAAGCTACTGCATCGAGACTTGTTGTTTGCGCTAGAAGCGGCAGCCGATGGTGTTCAGCTCTCGTCTTACGCGCTGAGTCGGCTGGTAGATGAGACGTCCACACTGTATTTTGCTGACGACTGTAACCACGGCAAAGGCAGATACCTACTGCTACGCGAGCAGATCGAGGCGCGGCTTGAGCGTCTGGTAGGCACGGAATCGGGACGTGAATTCGTGAATGCGATGCGGGCAAAGCTGAAGGCGACGGACCCGCACGTGCGCAGCCTTGCCATCATGGTGCTAGGCCGGGTGGGAGTAGGGGATGAAAGTCTAGCTGTGGTACTCATTGAGCGGCTCAAAGACCGCGATAATCGAGTGCGCGATGCCGCAGCGGAGGCATTGGGCAGACTGGGAGTAGCCTCAGACGAGGTGCTGAATACGCTGGTCGCGGTGTTGTACAAAGAAGGCGGAGATGATGGGGCACGCTCTAGCGCGATGGAGGCACTGGCGAGACTTGGCAGAGGCAATCGCGATTTGACAGCTGACCTGCTCCAGAGGCTGGATAGCGAGATCGATGACTTCTTCCGCTACGCCGCAACGCGAGTCGTCGGTGAGATTGGTGTAGGTGAACCAGCGGTAGTTGCATCGCTTCTGGACAAGCTACAGCGCGATGACGATACAACTGTGCGCCGCGAGGCCGCCGACGCGCTGGGTAATATGGGGGCTAATAACGAGCAGGTAATCAATGGGCTACTAGCCGCCCTACGCGGCGACATTGAGGCTCGTTACCAGGCCGCTAGGGCGCTGGCGAAGATTGGGGCGGAAGATAAGCGTGTTCCCACTGCTCTTTTCGTGCAACTACGCACTGAGCGCGACTTTGGCGTTCTCCTCTTCACCGCTCTAGCTATCGGAAGTCTGGAGCCAAATGGTGAAGTAGCAATTCCAGCGCTTGTTAACGCGCTCCCTAAGTGTGACTCGCTTGCCAGGGGTGGGATAGTCTCTGCGCTGGGCAGGGTGTCGAGCCAGCAAGAGGAAGCTGTCGCGAAATTGCTTCAGATGCTCAGAGGTGAGAGAGATATGCAGGTTCAAGTGGAAATAATGGCTGCGCTCGGTAACTTGGGAGTTGTCAGCGCGGATACACTACAGGTTCTTAAGAATGGCCTCGGTGACAGCCATGATGATGTGCGCAAGAATGCAGCAATTTCGCTGGGGAAGATTGCTGCTAAGGATGCCGTATCTGACCTGATTACTAGGTTGGGGGTCGAGCCTAAAGCGCACGTGCGTCGGGAAATAGTTAGGTCGCTAGGTATCCTCGCGCCTGGGGATAAAGATGTTTCCAAGAAGCTGCTAGCGCAAGTGATGTCTGACCCCGATTATATTGTATCCGGGGTTGGAGTTATTGCACTTAAGAGTTGCCTTGATCATGAGGGTGTGATTACCGCGATACGTAAGCTCACTACCGCCTTGCATGACGCAAAGACTTTTGGTCCGCTTTGGGAGCAGGCTTATAACGCTGCCTACGAAGTGCTGTCCTCGTATATCACTAAAACCACAGTTGCTAGTGCTTATGACCAGGATTGCGAGTAACGGCTATCTAAAACGTTATGGCTTCCCACTCGTACCAGCAGTAAGTGCATCACTATCGCTCCTGGACGCGCAGCAGTGCTAGCAATTCGCCAGGCTCAATAAAATACCTCTGCACCCGCAGTGTCCGCCCATCGAACACGCACAGACCGGCACCCGGCATCTGGAGCCACTCCGCCCGGCGCATCCCTATAATCATTTCCGAAGCTTGGGGGTCCACTACCCTCAGCGTCACCCGGCTCGCAAGTTGGGCGCGCAGGTTGGTGGGCAGCAGCTCCTCCAAGCGGCGTTGCGTGCCGATGATAAGATGGATGCTATAGGCTCTCTCTGCCAACTGCCTTAACGCCTCGGCAACGGTCATTGAACTCCTCCTGTGGCATTGCTCGCTCCTGCTCGCTCCTGCTTGGTGCCGCTGAAGACGCCTGCCAAGTGCGCCAACTCGTTAATCAAGATCAGCATCCTTGAATAGGCGATCCCCCTTAAGGGGTGCTTACCTATTATAAGTTTGCAGATGGTTCGTGTCGAGAAGATGTATTGACAGAGGAGCTTAATAGAGATATGATAGAAGCATAGAAATAACCCCCTAGTAATGGAAAAAGAGGAAGCCATTGCACCGGGTGAGATATAAAGCTGGTGGGTAGAAGACACATTGATGAATAATACCACCAATGGGACAGAGACATCTAACGGATTGGTACAGTAGCAAATGGAGGTGGTAATATGGAAAGCAGCTGGCGAAAGTTCCTACGGTTTCTTTGGGCCTTTGTCATTATTGCTGGCCTGATATTCGGTCTGCTCCTGACAGTTATACTCAAGCTACTCTCTATAGAACCTAACACTTTGTGGGTGCTTTTTGTAAGTGCTATAAGCGCCCTTTGCGGCGGGATACTTGCGAACCTTCATCCGGTTGTAGATTTCTTCAATCGCCCGTTCATGCCCAGGCAGTCGCCTGTAAGCCAACCACTATCTATAACTGCTTCTCAAAAAGAAAGGGCAGGTACGAACATGACTTCGACACAAGGCTCCGACCTCGATTTCGGTGAGGCTCTACATCGTCGTATTACTCGTCGGCTGATGCTAGAGGACCTTAGAACCTGGTGTTTCTATATGGAGGAGCAGGAGCCGAAACTTAGCTATAGTGAGCTTGAAGGCGGCCTCAGCGACAAGCTATCGCAGCTTATTCGCCGCGCAGTTGGTTTGAATAAGCGCTCTTTGCTCATCAACAAGCTATACATCGTTCGCTCTGACATATTGAGAGATGATCTCGCGCAATGGAAATCATGGGCTGAACGGCTGGATGCTGGCAGCCATTATTAGCTTCTGTGGTTATGGTTGGAGGCACCAAATGGTTGCGACGTAGAGGCTGCTTGGGTGGATTAATCTGCAAGGGAAGGGNNTGGGGGGGGGGGGTATGTAGCATTGAGTAGATGTGCGCTGTAAGGAGTAAGTCATCATGCAACCCTGGCTACGGCGCTCGGTTTGTCTTTGGCCGCGGGCAAGCGCCTGGGCGCGGCCCTCAGGATTGTTGTGATAAGTGCTAATGAGTAACAACAAGGCCCGCTGTAATACCAGCGAGCCTCATCGTTTGTATCTTCTTTAA
>QHBQ01000415.1 GCA_003243865.1 Candidatus Chloroheliales bacterium
CTGGCGAGCGGCATAATCACATGGTTGTAGGGCAGCGCGATAGCGTTGCCCACGCCGTAACGCGCCACATTGAGGCGATCAGCGTCGAGCATTGCATTGTACACATCGGGCGCGTGCTGCTCCATCCAGCTTGCCAGGGTCGGACCGAGATTGAAGCTGATTTGCTCGAACAAGCCTAGCTCCGCCAGCGGGCGGTAGCACTCGGCGGTGATACGCTCGTTCCAGTTGCGATAAGGCTGCGCGCCATACTCCGGCGGAATCTCGCCAGTGAAAGGGTCTTCGCGTGGCGGTTGGTAGAAGTGGCCGTGGATGGTCAGGTGTCGCATCGTAATCCTCGGCAGGTCTAAAGTTCGGTTCTATCCTTCTCCCCCGCTACAGCGATGCGGCGATGGGCGGCAGCGGTGAGTGGTTTCTGGCTTCCACCCCTGATCAGATAGAAGGTTAGCTCCTGCTTCTTTTCGTTTATCCGATAGAAGATCACGAACGGTTTGGCAACGATTCGCCGGTAGTTCTGCGGGCAGTGTGGCGGCACTGCGTAGGCCCAGGGGTCACGGGCTGCCTTCTTCATTGCTGCATGGATGTACATCCGCACCTCTTTGCCAGCGATGTCGCCCTTTGTCTCTTCGTAGTATTCGCTCTCTTGGTCAATCTGATCGAACACGGAGCGGCTGATGTAAGCGGTTAGACTCGATGCCACTTCTACGCTGCCTCTTGCTTCTGTGCCCTGGCAGCGCGGCGGGCGGCAGCGCGGCGATCCAGCTCGGCAAACGCCTCATCGAGGGGGAGCCGGTCGGTCTCGGCTTCGTCGGCCAGGCGCATATGTTCGTAAGCCTCGGCCCGGGCGAGCAGGTCGCGGTATGCGCCGATCTCTACTATTGCCGCCCTCGGCTTGTTTCTCACGTTGATCAGCACTGGCTGATCAGGGGTCAGTTCGCTCACCAGTTGGGACAGGCGGTTCTTTGCCTCACCAACGTTGATGCTGGCTCCGCTAATTGTCAGATACTCGTCTAGCTGATCTGCGCTCAGATTGGGCATGGTTGGTATCTCCTTTCGGCTAACAGTTCGGCTAATTACTTAGCCGAATTGTACATCGCATTTCGCATATTGTCAATACCCAGTTCAACTCGGTATCAGCTAGCTAAAACACCTCGTCGCCCCAATCGAACATCAGCGCCTGCACCTGGCTGCCAGCAGGGAGCAGGTTCACGTCCTCTGGCACGACTACGTAGGCGTTGGCGCGGGTGAAGGTACTCATCACCCCGCTGCCCTGCTGCCCGGCGCTGCGGGCGGTGTACTCGCCGGTGGTGGGGTCGCGCTCGACCAGCATGCGGGCGTAGAAGCGGCGGCCATCGTTATTACGCAGTGGTTCGGTCAACGTCGCGGTAACGCCAGGGAAGTCGCGCACCGGCTTGCCCTGCATCTTGAGCAGCGCAGGGCGGCCAAAGATGTCGAACGTTACCAGCGAGGAGACCGGATTGCCGGGCAGTCCGAGCAGCAGCACCCCCGCGAGGCGACCAAAGGTAAGCGGCTTGCCGGGGCGTAGGTTTACCTTCCAGAAGTTCATCTGGCCGCGCTCGTTCAACACGTTCTTCACGATGTCGTAATCGCCCAGGCTGACCCCCGCCGAGGTGACGAACAGATCGGGCTTGAGCGCCAGACCCTCATCTATTTTCGCGCTTAGGTCAGCGACATTATCGCGGGCGATGCCGAGGTTGATGGCCTCACCACCGTAGCGGGCGATGGCGGCGGCGAGCGCGTAGCTGTTGCTATTGCGAATCTGGCCTTGCTGTGGGTCAATCGCCGCCCCCGGCTCGACCAGTTCATCGCCGGTAGCGAGGATCGCGACGCGGGGGCGGCGGATGACCAATACCTGCACCCGCCCCAGGCTCGCCAGCACGCCGATCTCGGCGGGACGCAACACTGTGCCAGCCTTGAGTACCAACTCGCTGGCATGGATGTCTTCGCCCACCGCCCGCACGCTCTGGCCCACGCTGGCGGCGACGTAGATGCTGACCTGATCGGCAATTGATTTAGCATCGTGCGCGGTTGGCAGGTTGGCGACAGCGGCGAGACCCTGGTAGCCACGCGCGTCCAACCCACCAGCGGCATTCGCCTCATCGGTGTCCTCGAAGCGCACCACCGCATCGGCACCGGGCGGCAGCGGCGCGCCGGTCATGATGCGCATCGCCTCGCCCGCACCCAGTGGCTGAAGGCTGCTGTAGCCAGCGGCGATGTTGCCAACCACTCGCAGGCGGGTAGGGTTGGCGCTGCTCGCGCCGCCAGTATCCGCCGCGTGCACCGCGAAGCCGTCCATCGCGCTGTTGGCAAAGGGTGGGATGTTCTGAGCGGCGGAGATTTCCTCGGCTAGCACTCGCCCCAGTGTGGCGGTGAGCGGTGCATCCTCCGCTGTTAGCGGCTGGAACTCAGCCAGGATGCGCGTTCGCGCCTCGTCAACAGTCAGCATTGGCATAGTATTGGTACGCTCCTATTCTCGAACAGACTTGTATTCCCGTAAATGGCATCCCCGCAGAGCGGCGGTGAACCTAATGACTTAACCTACTATACAGTGTATATTGGTTCGCCGGTTGGTTATCATATTATTGACAAGGCCTTGGTGCGATGTTATACTCCTCAATCATACCTGCTCGGAATTCCACCCTCATCCCTCTTAAAAGGAAACTAGCGAGCTTATGGATAACAACCGGGGTGAGCAACCCGCGCCATCGGCCAGCAGCAAATATGCCAGCAACAACCGACCTGAGCAGGCTGGTGCGTCGCTGCCCGCTCTCTACACGGTCGGGGTCGGCTACCCGCCTGTGGATGGCTCAGTGCTGCCCTCGGAGTTGCCTCGCGCTCGTCCGTTGCCCATCCCGCTGGCTCGACCTATTGTAACCCAGATCCTGATCGGTATCAATGTGCTGGTCTGGATTGCGCTTACCCTCTACGCCGCCAGCCTACACTATCATAGCAACCTGATTGACCTAGTGATGGGTAGCGACAACAGCGGCGCACTCGACCAGGCCCTGCTCAACTTCGGGGCGCTGGCGAACGTCTGCGTGGCCGGGCCGAACGTAGGACCAGTACCTCTTGATGTTCAGGGCTTTAACTGCATCGGCGCTGGGCAGTGGTGGCGGCTGTTCACCGCGATGTTCCTGCATATTGGCATACTGCACCTGGGGCTGAACTCCTGGGCGCTCTACCTGCTGGGCCGCGAGGCGGAGCAGTTGTACGGGCGGTTGCGCTTTCTGGTCATCTACCTGCTGGCCGGGCTAACCGGCAGCGTTGCCAGCATGACGGTGCTACCGGCGCTCACCCACGTATCCGCAGGCGCAAGCGGTGCGATCTTCGGCATCATCGGGGTATTGCTCGCCTATTACTTCCGCTATCGCAACCAGTTGGGGGTAGCCGGTCGCGCCCAGCTATACAACATCGCGCTGATCGCCGCGCTGAATCTGTTCCTTAGTTCGCAGATTCAGAACATTGATAACTGGGCGCACCTCGGCGGGCTGATCGGTGGCACCTTGCTTGGCCTGCTACTTGCGCCCAGCTATCAGGTGGTGTGGGATGCGCAGCGCGGCCCCCACCTGGCTGACCGTCTCAGCCCCGCCTTGCAACTGGCAGTCGGCGGCGGATACATCCTGCTCCTCGGCTTGTTCTTCGCAATCGGTTTGCAACGGCTTGGCAGCTAGCCTGGCTGCAACAGGAGTAGATCGTTATGGTGACAACACTGGGACAACGAAGCGATGTCACAGCTATGGAAGAAGAGTTTAGACCAATCGAAACCAAGCCGCTGACCGTAAGCGAACTCACCGACAGCCAGGTTGCCGCCGATGGCCTGGGGCGCATCAGCCTTGCCCGCGCCAACCTGATCGCCCTGCTTGGCAGCGGTCTGTGCGGCCCGTTCAGTAGCATCACCGGCTCGGCCCGCAGCTTGCTGCGCGTCTGCAATCAGTTGGAGCAGGAGGTGCTGGACAGCCCGCTTGGCAGCGGCGAGGATGAGCAGGTCTCCCACTATCGTCGTATCCTCAACGCAAACATCAGCGGGCTTGAATTGCTGGTGCGCAACCTGCTGGAGATGACTCCCACCCTAAATGAGGATGAGGCGGAGGACGAAACTCCCGCCTCATCCCGCCCCCTACCCGCCAGCCTCGCCCCTGAAGCCCTACCCAGCACCCAGTTCACCCCCCGCCCCCGTCGCCTGTTGATCGTGGATGATGAACACGAGATCGCCACCCTGTTCAGCACCTACCTGGCGAGGCGACACGGCTACGATGTGAAGGTGTTGACCAATGGAGATGAGGTGATGGAGGTGGCGCGCACCTTCCAGCCGCACCTGGTACTGCTCGACCTGATGCTCCCTGGTGTGGATGGTTACGCCCTCTGCCAGGCGCTGAAGAGCAACCGCGCCACCGCCAGCATCCCGGTGGTGCTGCTCACCGGCCAGGGCGAAACCGAGCGCTTGATTCGGGGCATCGAGGCGGGGGCCGACGATTATCTGCTCAAGCCGGTGCAGATGGCCGAGCTACAGGCCCGCCTTGAGCTGGTGATGCAACGCCTGGAGCGTGCCCGCCAGGCCAGCCCGCTGACCGGGCTGCCAGGCAACATTATTATCGAACGCGAGGTGGAGGCACGCATCCGCGCGGGCGATCCCTTTGCGGTCTGCTACTCCGACCTTGCCAACTTCAAGGCGTTCAACGATACCTATGGCTACGTTCATGGCGACCGGGTGCTGAAGTGGCTGGCCCAGGTCATTTGCGCCACGATTGACGAGCTAGGCGACCCTAGCGACTTCGTTGGTCATGTCGGTGGCGATGACTTTATCTTCATCTCCGCGCCGGAGCGGGTCAAGGCCATCTGCGGCGCAATCATCGCCCAATTTGATAAGACCATCCCCAGCTTCTACAACGCCCACGACCGCGCTGCTGGCTTCATCACCGCCAATAACCGCAGCGATGTGCTGACCATCTTCCCGATTATGACCATCAGCATCGCAGTGGTGACCAACACCCGCCGCCCTCTAACCACTCTGGCGCAGGTATCAGAGGCGAGTAGCGGCATCAAGCGTTACCTAAAGACCCGCCCCGGCAGTCACTTCATGGTTGACCGTCGCAGCCACGATGTCCGGCCCTCAGCGCGGGTCAGCGCTACCCTGCCAGCGGAGCAGCAGGTAGACGCTCCAGCCGAACAGTAGCAGATTGGCCCCCGCCAGCGGCACGGTCAAGTCGAAGCCGAGCGCCATGCGCAGGCCGCCGCCATCCTCACCCAGCAGCGTTCCCCGCCCCAGTCCATAGAACAGAAACAGATTGAGCAGATAAACCGCCGCCGCGAGCAGGTACACCCTGGTGGTGCGAGCGGGAGCAATGAATTGCGCCCTTACGTTGTCATCCGTAGGGGCGTGATTTATCACGCCCTTTGTTGCCCCCCCACCCAGGGCGACGAATAGCAGCCAGAGGGCGAAGAAGGGATAGAGGTGATTCTCGTGGACCTGGGTCAGCAGCATGGTGTAGCCGTAGAACAGCATCGCTGCCGCCGCCGCAATGCTGGCCCGCTGTTGCCGCCGCGTCCACAACCAGGCCAGCGTGCCAGCCACGAACAGGGCGTACAGGGCCAATCCGATAAGGCGTGGCGATACGCCTACCTCGGCAGTGAAATCAGTTACCCGGTACAGCACGGTGCGCGCGCCCAGCCCACCATTGGCCGCCGCATGCGCGTAGCTGATCAGCCACCAGAGGTTGGCATTGTTGCCCGATACGAAGTTTTCCTGCCCGTTGTAGGATAGTCCGGCCAGCAGTTGGGTGAACCGCCCGTTGAGAATGTAGGGGAGGAGGAGCGTCGCCCCCAGCGCGACTGCTGCCGCGACATAGGCAAACGTGCGCCGGCCGCGCTCGGCGATGCTAACCAGCAACAGCACGGGCAACAGGAACACCCCTTGCAGCTTGGTTAGCGCCGCTATGGTGAAGAGCAGCCAGGCAGGCAGGTAGCGCCGCTGCAGCAGCATGATTACGCTGGCGACCAGCGGTAGGGTGAAGCTGGCGTCGAGGTAGCCCAGCCCCAGCGCCAGCATCAGCCCCGGGTTGAGCCAGTACCAGATCAGTGGGGATTGTAGACTGTAGATTGTAGATTGTAGATTGTGGGCTGCTGGGCTGGGTAGCTTATGTTCCGCTGTGGCAACATCTATAGGGATGTGTTCATGCTCCTCCCCCAAAGGGGGAGGCTGGGAAGGGGAGTGTGCTGGCGTGCTGCTTGGCCTGCGCCGCAGATACCAGTAGAGCAGCAGCGCGAGCAGCGCATCGGCGACCAGAGAGGGTAGCTTGACCAGGGCATCGAGCAGTGGCGAGTCGCTGAAGCTGGGGTCAAGCGCGAGATAGAGCCTGCCAACGGCGGTGAGATAATACATCGTCAGCGGGGGGTAATCCACATAGAAGCGCTGGCCGTTCCACAGCACCTTGCGGTTGGCAACATCGCCGCTCAGGGCGCGGGTAACACCCGCGAGGGTGAAGGGCAGTGGCTCGTTGCTGCCATAGATGCGGCTCGGACCGTCGGTGGCGCAGGTGTACGCCCATGCCTTCCACGATTGTACGTCGGCGGTGCCCTCAGTGGGCAACAGCAGCAGCCGCACTGCCAGCCCGACGCCAAACGCCGCTGCTGCCAGCCTGCTCAACTCGCCCGCCCCTCTCGCCCACGCTTGCTCATCTCGACGGCAACTATATCAGAGTTAGCCAGGTTCGTCAAAGCCAAAAATTCCCCTCCCCTGCGTAAGGAGGGGAGGGGAAGATTGGGAGGTTTCGCGCTTCAATGCGTCGGACGATACTTATGCCTGCCGCGTGCGGCGAGTCATCACCAGGCCAGCACCGAGCAACGCAACACCGACCAGGCCGAGCAGCAGCAGGATGCCGTTGCCGTCGCCACTGCCGGTGTTGGGCATGGTGCCGGTCGTGCCACTGGTGCCGGAACTTGGCGTGTTACTTATCGTCCCGCCACCCATCATCGCAGTCGGGCTATCCATCATGCTGGGTGTACTCATCATTGCGGTCGGTGAGCCACCCATCATCGCGGTGGGGCTACTCATCATCGCGGTGCCGGTCATCATCACAGTGGGGCTACCCATCACTGCGGTGGGGCTACTCACCGCTGCTGTGCCGGTCATCATCACAGTGGGTGTGCCCATCACCACCGTGCCGGTCATCATCACGGTGGGAGTGCCCGCCGCCACTGTACCGGTCATCATCACGGTGGGAGTGCCCACCGCCACCGTTGGGCTGATCATCACGGTGGGAGTACCTGCTGCTACAGTGCCAGTCACCATCACGGTGGGAGTACCCACCGCCACTGT
>QHBQ01000065.1:0-1757 GCA_003243865.1 Candidatus Chloroheliales bacterium
TGGTCGGACCCTTCACCGAGGGTGGCAAGGTGGGGCTGTTCGGCGGCGCAGGCACCGGCAAGACGGTGACGCTGACCGAGCTGATCCACAACGTGGCCCAGGAGCGCCAGGGCTACTCCGTCTTCTGCGGCGTGGGCGAGCGCAGCCGCGAGGGTAACGACTTGCTGCGCGACCTTAACGAGAGCGGCGTTATTGACAAGACCGCGATGGTGTTCGGCCAGATGAACGAGCCGCCCGGTGCCCGCCTGCGCGTGGCCTTGACAGGCATGGCAATCGCCGAATACTTCCGCGACGAAGAGAAGCGCGATGTGCTGATCTTCATTGACAACATTTTTCGTTACGTGCAAGCTGGCTCGGAAGTGTCCGCGCTGCTGGGCCGGATGCCTTCCGCCGTCGGCTACCAGCCCACCCTCGCCAGCGAAATGGGCCAGCTTCAGGAACGCATCGTCAGCACCCGCAACGGTTCAATCACCTCGGTGCAGGCCATCTTCGTCCCTGCCGACGACTATACCGACCCCGCGCCCGCCTCGGTATTTGCCCACCTCGACGCTACCCTGTCGCTTGATCGGGGTCGGTTCGCCGCTGGTCTCTTCCCTGCCTTCGACCCGCTCAACTGCGCCAGCCGCATCCTCGACCCCAAGGTTGTTGGTGAGGACCACTATCAGACCGCCCAGGATGTCAAGCGCACCTTGCAGCAGTACAAGGACTTGCAGGATATCATCGCCATCCTCGGCACTGAGGAACTTAGCGAAGACCAGAAGCAGACCGTCGCCCGTGCCCGCCGTCTGGAGCGCTTCCTGACCCAGCCGATGTTCACTGCCGAGCAGTTCACCAACGTGCCGGGCCAGTATGTTCCGATCAAGGAGACTGTGCGCGGTTGCCGCGAGATCATTGATGGCAAGCACGATAACCTGCCGGAGCAGGCATTCTACATGGTAGGCACCATTGACCAGGCTGTCGAAAAGGGCCAGTCCATGCAAGCCTAGCTGTCGAAGGGAGTTCCCTAGTGCCACTACACGTTGAGATTATCACCGCCGAGAGCGTCATCTATAGCGACGATGTGGATATGGTGGTTGCCCCCGGCGCGGAAGGCAGCCTCGGCATCCTGCCCCATCACGCCTCCCTGATCACCACGCTGCAAACCGGTGAGGCGAAAGTCAAGAAGGGTGCCGACGAGCAGCACCTGCTAATCAGCGGCGGCTTCCTCGAAGTGTCCAACAATCGCGTTACCATCCTGGCCGATGTCGCGGTGCGGGCCGAGGATATTGATATTGCCGCCGCTGAAGCCGCCCGCCAGCGGGCGTTGGAGGACAAGGCGCGGGGCGTCTCCGGTGACGCTGCCTTCGTCAATGACCTGGCCCTACGCCGCAGCCTGGTGGCGCTAAACGTCGCCCGCCGTCGCCGCAACCGCCCCAGCGTGGGCAGTGGCGATAACGCTAATCAGTAGCGCTAATCATTGCGTATGTTTTGTTTATCGTTTATAATCCACAATCTGCAATTTGCAATCTGCGAACTTAGGTAGGAGCAATCATGTCATGGCTAACCCCACAGATCGGTATTGACCTCGGCACCGCCAACGTCCTCGTCTTCGTGCGCGGCAAGGGCATCGTACTCAACGAACCCTCGATTGTGGCAATCTCGACCAAGGATGGGCGGGTGAAGGCGGTCGGCAAGAGCGCCTATGATATGCTGGGCCGCACCCCGGAGACCATCGAGGTAATCAAACCGATGGCGAACGGGGTGATCGCCGACTATCA
>QHBQ01000065.1:1851-3676 GCA_003243865.1 Candidatus Chloroheliales bacterium
AGGTTCACCTCATCCGTGAGCCGTTGGCCGCCGCATTGGGGGCGCAACTGCCGATCGCCGACAGCAGCGGCAACCTGATCATTGACATCGGCGGCGGCACCACTGAGGTAGCGATCATTTCGCTCTACGGCATCGTAGTCAGCGACAGCATTCGCGTGGGCGGCAACAAGCTGGACGAGACGATTACCGCCTACATCAAGCGCAAGTACAACCTGATGATCGGCGAACGCACCGCCGAGGACATCAAGATGCAAATCGGCTCGGCCCTGCCGTTGGAGAAGGAACTGACTATGGAGGTGCGAGGCCGCGATCAGGTAGCGGGCCTGCCCCGCACCATCCAGATTCGCAGCAACGAAATCACCGAGGCGATCAGTGAACCGCTCGATGCAATCATCGGCGCAGTGCGCAGCGTGCTGGAGCAGACCCCGCCCGAACTGGCCTCCGATATTGTGGACAAGGGCATGATCATGACGGGCGGCGGCGCACAGTTGCGCCATATCAACGAGCTGCTCACTCAGGTCACCGGCGTACCCTGCTATGTCGCCGACAAGCCGTTGCAGTGCGTCGCCATCGGCACCGGCATCGCCCTCGAAAACATCGAAAAGCTGCGCGACAGTCTATCTGACGACTAAGGAAAATCACCAAGTGCCTGAACAGCAAGAACAGCCACAGCAACAGAAAGTCCTCATCAGCGGCGGGGCTGGCTTCCTATCTATCAATCTCGAACGCTACCTGCTGAAGAAGGGCGGCTACAGCCTCATCTCGCTCGACATTGCCGACTACGACTACCCCGATATGCTTGGCAAGATCAGCATCGTCAAGGGTGATATCCGCGACCGCAAAGCGGTGGATAAGGCGATGGCAGGCGTAGACATTGTGGTACATACCGCCGCCGCGTTGCCCCTCTACTCGCCCCAGGACATCTACACCACCGACGTTGAGGGTACCCGCACCCTGCTCGACTCGGCCCTGCAACATGGGGTCAAGCGCTTCGTCCACATCTCCTCCACCGCCGTCTACGGCATCCCCGACCACCACCCCCTCTACGAAACCGATAAGCTGATTGGGGTTGGCCCCTACGGTCAGGCCAAGATCCAGGCAGAGATGGTTTGCCTCGAGTACCGGGCCAAGGGAATGATTGTGCCGATCATCCGGCCTAAGTCGTTCGTTGGCCCGGAGCGGCTGGGCGTGTTTGCCCTGTTCTACGACTGGGCGCTGGACAAGCGGAACTTCCCGATGATCGGCAGCGGCAAGAACCGCTACCAGCTCCTCGACGTCGAAGACCTATGCGAGGCGATCTACCTGTGTATGACTCTGCCCGCCGAACAGGCCAACGATACCTTCAACGTGGGCGCGAAGGAGTTCACCACGATGAAGAAGGACTACCAGGCGGTGCTGGACTATGCGGGCTACGGCAAGAAAATCATCCCCTTTCCGGCCGCGCCTGCCATCCTCGGCCTGCGCTTCCTGGAGATGCTGCACCTCTCCCCGCTCTACAAATGGGTCTACGAAACCGCCTCGAAGGACTCGTTCGTCTCAATCGAGAAGGCGGAGCAGCAACTGGGCTGGAAGCCGAAGTATTCCAACAAGGACGCCCTCATCCGCAACTTCCAGTGGTACATCCAGCACCAGAACCAGTTCGCCAACACCTCGGGCGTCACCCATCGGGTTCCCTGGAAGCAGGGCGCGATTGGACTGCTGAAGCGGGTGTTCTAAGCTGAGGCATGAGTGAGGGGCGCACAAAAGCTGCGCCCCTCATCTTTGATCTTTAGTCCATGCTCTTTAATCTCTCGGTCAGCGTGGCTTCAGCCGCTTCACCAGTTGG
>QHBQ01000396.1 GCA_003243865.1 Candidatus Chloroheliales bacterium
CTTCTCTCCGCTTAAATGGAGCAGGGCGCACCGATGATGATGCGCCCCATTTATCACTCCTCACTCCTCACTCCTCACTCCTCACTCGACCCAAGCCCCAGTTTCTCCCCGAGCGCGGGCAGCAGGTCGGGGATGGCGACGCGGATCTGCGCCATGCTGTCGCGTTCGCGTATCGTCACGGCGTTGTCGTTGAGGCTGTCGAAGTCAATCGTCACGCACAACGGGGTGCCGATTTCGTCCTGGCGGCGGTAGCGTTTGCCGATGCTCTGCGACTCGTCGTACATCGCCATATACTTCTGGCGCACGGCAGCGAACACCTGCTTTGCCAGCGGAGTTAGCGTCTCCTTCTTGGAAAGCGGCAGCACCGCCACCTTGATTGGCGCGATGCGCGGGTGCAGGCGCAGCACCACGCGGGTCTCATCCTTGTCCGGCTCCTCGGCGTAGGCGTCAATCAGGAAGGCGAGCAGAGCGCGGTTGACGCCTGAGGCAGGCTCGACTACATAGGGCAGGATATGCTCCTTAGTCTCCTCATCGAAGTAGGTCAGGTCACGCCCGCTCACCTGCTGGTGGCTGCGCAAGTCGAAATCGGTGCGGTTGGCGATGCCCATCAGTTCGCTCCAGCCGATGGGGAAGAGATACTCCACATCGTAGGTGCCTTTGGCGTAGTGGGCCAGCTCCTCCTGCTCGTGTTCGCGCAGCCGCATCCGCTGCGGATTTAGGCCGAGGCCAACATACCAGTCGAAGCTCGCCAGCGTCCAATGGCGGTGCCAGTATTCATCATCGCCCGGCTTGCAGAAGTATTCCATCTCCATCTGCTCGAACTCGCGGGTGCGAAAGATGAAGTTGCCGGGGGTGATCTCGTTGCGGAAGCTGGTACCCTGCTGGGCAATGCCGAACGGCAGCTTGCGGCGGGTCGCCTGCAGCACGTTGGCGAAGTTGGTGAAGATGCCCTGGGCCGTCTCCGGCCTGAGATAAGCGATTGCCGCAGCCTCCTCGACCGGCCCGACGTAGGTCTTGAACATCAGGTTGAACTGGCGTGGCTCGGTCAGCGAACAGCGCGGATCGCCGCCGGGATGCACTTTCGGGTTCAGCCCGCACTCGCTCTGCTCGATGTGGTCGGCGCGGAAGCGCAACTTGCAGGTGCGGCAGTCCACCAGTAGGTCGCTGAAACCGGCGCTGAGGTGGCCGCTGGCCTCCCAGGTACGCGGGTGTTGCAGGATGGCCGAATCTATGCCGACCACATCGTCGCGCTCCTGCACCATCCAGCGCCACCAGGCGTTCTTGATGTTGCGCTTCATCTCCGCGCCCAGCGGCCCGTAATCCCAGGTGCTGGCGAAGCCGCCATAAATCTCGCCGGTCTGGAACACGAACCCGCGTCGCTTTGCCAGCGAGATGATCGTATCCATCGTGGTGGTCGGCTGCGCCTCGGTGTTAGTCTGGGTAAGTTGCGCGATGCGCTGTTGCATCTGCTCGGTGTTTTCCCGTTCATCCATTGCGTTGCCTCCTTTGGTCAACTTTCGGGGACAACAAAAAGCCGCTGCCCCCAGGATTCTGTTACAAATCCCAGGGACGAGCGGCTCAATTGGACACTCGCGGTTCCACCCTGGTTGACGTATCAACTAGCGATACGCCCCCTCTTTCATTCGGTCGGCCTCATGCTCCGAAGCGCCCTTCGGCGGCTGTATCCAACGGGCCTCGCACCACTGCGCCCGTCTCGCTGCGAACCAGCCCCGCCTACTCCTCTTCCTCACCGCATCGGCCCGACCTATTCATTTGTATGCCTAATTATAATCGTCTTCCATCCTAGCTGTCAAGAGTGGGGGTACATCATAATTAGGAGTGGCAAGCTAGCGTTGCACCGCCGTGCCAGCTCCTGACAGGCGCGGCAGCATTCATATGCCAAGCTGCTTACGAAGCTGCGCCGGGGGAAGCACAGCAATGCTGCTGCTCTTGAACTTCTTATCCCTTGTAACAATTGCATCTAGGTGGCTGTTCAACGCACAGGTAATTTGTAGATTATCTTCGTAGTCTCTACCTGGCAGTGACAAGGCTTGGAACAAGTCACCGTAATCAAGCGGACAAATCAGGAACGAATCGAGGCAGGCCCGTATATCAGCCAGAGCTTCTGCTGCGCCTCGTGCTGACCCTAGCTTCGCTGACAAGTCACGCTCAAGGATGTAGAAGAGGGTGGGAGCGGTGAAGGCAGCGATTTAAATAACAACTAGCCCTCGATCATTCGCCCTTATTATTGCATCAGCATCCTTGTGGAATGGTTCGCGGCGAAGGTAGGAGTCGGCCACGACGTTAACGTCCATCAGTATCTGCATCGGCATCAAGCGTAGCGCTCCATGCGATGCTCTTCAATCCATTGCTCTACTTCCGCATCAGTGGGCGGAGGCTGATTGCCGCGTGGTCGGTTCTCAATTCGGTCAATGATTGCTCTGGTGTTACGTGGTCGGGGCTGAACGAGGCTGGCAACAGCTTGCTGCACCAGCATAGCGCGAAGCTCTGGCGACAGTGCCAATACGGACTGAAGTACACGATTGTAGTTCAGCAGTTCAGTCTCACCGTCTTGTTGTGCTTCTTGAGTATCAAGCGACTTCAGTTCGGTTTGCATCACGCTCACCTCTCTTACACGGTTATCTATTCGTCCGTCATCTGTAAGCAATTATATCATATCTGCGTATGGATGAGCAATGGCCTACCCAGCCTCTGCCACTCCATGTGCCATGCTAAAGAAAGGGCACGACCCCCAAGCCGCGCCCTTTCGTTTCTTTCATCCCCTTTGGATGATTAGCCCTGCTACTCGGCCTCCTCCCAGGCCTGGGCGCGTTGCACCGCCTTCTTCCAGCCCTTGTACAGCTTGTCGCGCTCGGCGGCATCCATCTTTGGCTCGAAGCGCTTGTCCAGCGCCCAGTTGCGGGTAATGTCGTCGGTGCTGTTCCAGTAGCCAACCGCCAGACCCGCCAGGTAAGCGGCGCCCAGCGCGGTGGTCTCCGCCACCTTGGGCCGCTCGACCGGCACGCCGAGGATGTCGGCCTGGAACTGCATCAGGAAGTTGTTGGCAACCATGCCGCCATCCACGCGCAGGGTCTTGAGGTCAACGCCGGAGTCGGCGTTCATCGCCTCTAGCACGTCGCGGCTCTGATAGGCGACTGATTCGAGCGTGGCGCGGGTGATTTCCGCTCGCCCGCTGCCGCGGGTCAGACCCAGGATTGCGCCGCGGGCGTACTGGTCCCAGTAGGGTGCGCCGAGGCCGACGAAGGCGGGAACAACGTAGACGCCGCCGCTGCTCTCGATCGAGGTGGCAAGTTGCTCTGAGGCGGCGGCGCTGTCAATGATCTGCAGGCTGTCGCGCAGGTACTGTACCGCCGCGCCGGTGACGAACACCGACCCTTCCAAGCAGTAGGTCACTTTGCCGTTCAACCCCCAGCCGATGGTGGTCAGCAGCTTGTTTTTACTGGTCACCGCTTCCTCGCCAGTGTTGATCAGCATGAAGCAGCCGGTGCCGTAGGTGTTCTTCGCCATGCCCTTTTCGAAGCAGGCCTGGCCGAAGGTGGCGGCCTGCTGGTCGCCCGCATCTCCTGCGATGGGGATACTGCCACCGAGCAGGTCGGCCTTAGTCTGGCCGTAGACCATGCTGCTGGGGCTGGCTTTCGGCAGCATCGCAGCGGGGATGTTGAACTCCTTGAGGATGTCCTCATCCCAGGCCAGGTCGCGGATGTTGAACAGCATGGTGCGGCTGGCGTTGGAGTAGTCGGTGACGTGAACCAGGCCGCCGGTCAGCCGCCAGATGAGGAAGGTGTCAATGTTGCCGAACAGCAGTTCGCCGCGCTCGGCCCGCTCACGTGCGCCAGATACATTGTCGAGCAGCCAGCACACCTTGGTGCCGCTGAAGTAGGCGTCAATCACCAGCCCGGTCTTGTCGCGGATCTTGTCAGTCCAGCCGCGCCGCTTCAGGTCGTCGCAGTAGCCAGCGGTGCGCCGGTCCTGCCAGACGATGGCGTTGGCGATCGGGTCTCCGGTCTTCTTGTCCCACACCACGGTGGTCTCGCGTTGGTTGGTGATACCGATGGCGGCGATGTCGGCGGCGGTCAGCCCCTTGTCCTGTAGCACCTGGCGGGCGACGTTCATCTGGCTGCTCCAAATGTCCTCCACGTTGTGTTCCACCCAGCCGGGGCGGGGATAAATCTGGGGAAACTCCTGATTGCGCTGGGCAAGGATCTGGCCACCGTGGTCGAAGATGATTGCCCGGCTGCTAGTGGTACCCTGGTCGAGGGCCAGGATGTACTTGTCGGCCATGTCTGTCTCCTCTCATAACTCACATCATTGTGGCGGGAGGGACGTTTGCTCCCTTTGCAGGGCGTGATAAATCACGCCCCTACGTCCGTTTACGCGCTTGTACGGGCGCGGTTTCATCGCGCCCTTCCCAAGCCTACTTCGTCTCGCGCACCGTCTCGCCCTTCGACTCCTCGTCAAGTAGCGGCTGATTGCCCCTGGCGATCAGGTAAGACTTGATGCCGTAATCGTAGACGAAGATGCCAATGATGCCGCCGATGATCGGCGCGACGATTGGCACCCAGAAGTAGCCGTTGTCATCGGTGAACGGGTTTGCGCCCCAGCCGCCAACCGCCGCCAGCAAACGTGGGCCGAAGTCGCGGGCGGGATTGATGGCATAGCCAGCGGCAGCGCCGAAGCTCTGGCCGATAACCACCACCAGCAGGCCGATGATGAACGGAGCCAGGTTGCCGATTGGCGAGGAGTTACGCGTGTCGGTAATCGCGCGGATGCAGAACAGTAGCAACGCGGTGCCAATAATCTGGTCAACGAAGCCGCCCAGCATCCCCTGCGCGGCATTGGGATGGGTGAAGAAGATACCGTCGAGGCTGTTGCGGGCGGCATCGAAGGAGCTGAACGCGGCTGGCACAGCATTACCTGCCAGGTCCTTAGTTGCTTGTGT
>QHBQ01000495.1 GCA_003243865.1 Candidatus Chloroheliales bacterium
CAGCCACCCTGATGGCTGGATGGGGGCGGACGGCGCATACTCGGTGCCGCTGCCTGATGGCCGCAGTGTTTGGATCTTCGGTGACACCATCCTGGGCAAAGCGCAGACCGATGGCTCGCTGAAGCCCAGTGCTTTCATCAACAATTCGCTGATTTTGCAGGATGGTGACAAGCTGACGGCAATTCACGGTGGTAGCAACGCGAAGCCGAGCGCAGTAATTACCCCGACCGACAGTGACACCTGGTATTGGCCGATCAACGGGATAGTGGAGAGTGACAAGCTGCGCGTTTTCCTCTTGCATCTGAAGCGGGCGGGTAATGGCACCCCAGGGTTCGACTTCACCGGCATCGGCCACGCCATTGCCACCCTCTCGCTGCCTGACCTGAAGGTGGAAGGGGTGGCGCCGCTGCCGTTTGATAGCAAGGTGGATTACGGCTCCTCGTTTGTCGAGGATGGTGGCTATACTTACATCTATGGCCTGGAGGATTTGCAGAGCGCGAAGTACGGCCATGTGGCGCGGGTGGCGCGGGGGCAGATAACTAGTGGCAAGTGGCAGTTCTACACTGGCGCGGGCTGGTCGAGCAATCCAGTATCCGCCACGCGCATCATCAGCGATGTTTCTAACCTGAGCGTGTTCAAGCGGGGCAGCGGCTACGTGCTGGTGGGCATGGAGAGCGGCTTCGGCTTCGGCAAGAACATCCTCGCCTACTACTCGTGCAGCCCAGTCGGCCCCTGGGTCAACCGCGCCGTGCTGTACACCGTGCCGGAGGCCAATGGCAGCATCGTCACCTACCTGGCGAACGCCCATCCTGAGTTCAGTAAGGGTGCGCCGCTGCTCATCTCCTACTGCCTGAACAACACCAAACCTCAAGCTGGAGCCAACAACATTTACAGGCCGCACTTCATCCGCGTCAGCCTACCCTAGCAATTGCAGATTGTAGATTGCAGATTGTAGATTAACAACGTCCGTAGGGGCGCATCGTCGTGCGCCCTGCCGACTTTTTGCGGGTCGGCCTCAGTTCTGCTATACTGGCGGCAAGGAGGGCGGAAATGGGCGTCAAGGTCAGCAAGAGCATCAAGGTCAACGCGCCAGTGGAGCAGGCGTTCGCTTACATCGCCGATTGGCGCAACGCGACCAAGGTGCAGACCAACTTCAGCAGCTTCAAGCCTGTTGATGCTGACGCGCTCGGGCCGGGGGTGGTGGTCGCGGTCAAGGGCCGCTTCCACGGGCTGCCGATTAAGGTGCGAATGAAGATCACCGAGTTCGAGCCGCCCCGCCGCATGGTCGGGCTGGTGAGCGGGATGCTGAAGAGCGTCAACGCCTGGCTGTTCGAGCCGCTGGAGGATGGGCGCACCAAAGTCACGTTCGTCAACGAGTACCACATTCCCGCCCCTCTGATGATGCTGCTGGGCCGGAACAGCTTCATTGACCGCGAGGTAACGCAGATGACCGAAGACGCGCTGCGGCGGTTGAAGCGGCTGCTTGAGAACGGCAGCGATTAGGGAAGTGATTAGTGAGACCGAAAAGGCGCACTGGAAGCTTGCAGTGCGCCCTCTATTTACAGGTGCAGAGGAGTTTACTTAGACTTGTCGTACAGCCCGGTTTCCACTACGTAAGAGATAGCCCCGGCACAGGTGCTGTCTACATTTATCTGCGTCGCGCCCCTCACTCCTTTATTGACTAGCTCCATCCGTATTACGCTGGGTATAACGTCGATGAAGGAGACAAAAGGCTCGGCGGCGATGGCCAGTAGCTCTTTGGTATCGGCCCGTGCCCGCACCAGGTACACTCCTTTGTTGATCAGGGTAGGGTAATTCTGAGCGTTGTAGTTGTTGATCGTATTCATCCGATCGGCAGGCAGGGGGTCGGTGGTGCCATCGGGGCTGTGTACCGGCATATCCTTGTAAACGTTGCCGTCAACTCCGCGCAAGTGAGTATCCGTTACCTTTAGGCCATGAGCTTTGACCCAGGCACGGAAGCTGTCCACACTCTGATAGTGGCTGAAAACCACCAAGACTTCTGCTTGACCACCGTTCTTAACCACGCGCGCCAGCAGTTGCTTGTTTGAAGTAATATACCCGTCAATTCCTGTTTGGGTGTTGGCTTTGCACGCCACGTTAGCAGTGACATCACCGGGCTTTACATCTACGCCGTTGGAGTTACCGCCGCCGCCCGGCCCCACTATGTAGGCAGTATACTGCCATGCGCCAAAGTCACCAGCGCCTACCTGGTTATTAGGGACGCCTTCAGGGGTAACTTGGGCAATCGGCACTTTGTTAGGGCCTGTAGTCGGCGGTGCGGGGATAGGTTGCTGTGCTGTGGATACAGGTGATGGTAGTGCTGACGGGCGGCTAGCAGATGGCATACTTGGTAGAGTAGGGTCGTTGAGTACCTTAGCGAAACCCTCTCCATTTGGAGAGGTAAACCACATTGATGGTACTCCAGCCCAGAGGTCAAACACAAGACCAACATAAAGCGTCCCGTTGTTCTTACTCTGAAAACGTGGGTTGAGATCAGAGGTACCCTTTAGAACTACCACCATAAGTGGCGGGGTCTCAATAGAGGCGAAGTGTTGGGTACCCCAGCCAAAACCTGCCACTTCGTCCAATGTAGTTGATTTACTGAGCAGTACCTGCATCGTAAAGTTAGGCCATCGTCGGCTACTCCAGTTAATGGCAACCTGGCCAACTTCCTCGGGAGAGGAGTTAGTGAGTGGCTTAGGCTTAAACCTGTCTGCGAAGGGATCGAAGGTTGGCACAGCTTCCATAGTTGATACCGGGGTGGGCAGGGCTATGCCGTAGCTGCTAGCGCTGTAAGCACTGTTTGTAGTAGCGCGGCTATTCTGGGTGAGATTATCATAGGCAGCAAGAAAAAGGGCGAGAGTCAGCGCTGCAGCCAGGATCAGCATCCTGCTCCTCAACATTCGTAGTTTAGCTTTCATTCTATTCCCCTCATTTCTGAGCCTTTAACTACCAGTTTATCGTCCAGTCGTATCCACTGTTGCAGCCGCCAATGGTGGCTGCGGCGGTATTGTAGGCTGAAACCCCTGTAAGTTGGTTATAACACCGCTGGCGAAATAATGCAAGGGGTTTTCCAGGCAATTTTGTTTTGGCTGAACGAAAACGGTAGGGGCGCATTAAGCTGCGCCCCATCGTTCGTGTACCCTCTACTTCTGTATCGCGTAGCTCTTAGTCCAGTCGGCGAAGGCGGGGGCCTTGCCTGCATCGAGTTGCGCCTTCCAGGCCTCGTCGGTGAGGCGACCGCTGCTGGGAACGACGAACTCGTAGTGGCTGAAGACTGCGCCGCGCGACAGCACCTTCTTGCCGTCAATCGGCACCACCGCGTAGATTTCGTAGGGACGGCCAGTCGTCTCCTGCAAGGCGTTGCCGTTGGGGTCGCTGGCGATGTCGGCGGCGAGCGCGGCGTCGAACTGCCCGGCGTCGGTCAGGCGGCCCTGGCACTGATCGGGCGGGGTGTTGGGGTCGCACTGCGGGTCGGCAGTCGAGATGGTGATGCCCTCGATGGTGCCGCCGTAGTACATGATGAAGGTGTACTCATCGTCGGTCAGCGGCTGGTTCTGTAGCTCCTTCAGGCTGATGGTCAGCATCTGGCTAACCGCGTCCTTGACGTTGGTGAGCCGCTGCTCGATGGGTTGGTCGAGCAAGTTGCGCGACTTGAGGCCATCTATGGTAAGCTGGGTGAGGGCGCTGAGGCGGGCGTAGAGTTCGGGCTGCGGTTCGACGTAGCCCTTGACGATGGTGGGCGGGCCACCGCCTAGCTCGGCCATGCTCTGCTTGGCGTAGAGGATGGTGTCGTGCTTCAGTTCGGTGTAGCTACCCAGGTAGGTGGTAAGCTGCTTGTCCTGCCACGCCTGGTTGGTCATGAAGCTGGGGTAGCCGCTGGGTTTGGGCGTAACTAGCGAGTTGATGGTGTAGAGCCAACTCCAATAGAGGTTCTGGGTCCAGTCGTTGACGTTGAGGGCGCTGATGTTCTGGCGCACCTTCTGCATCTGGGTGTCGTAGTGCAGCGCCGCCGGACCCTGGCCCTGACCGTAATCGAGCTGCGTCCCCTGGGCAATGATGTTGAGCGCCTCATCCGAACCCATCGCTGCTGGCACATCGAGGGCGCGCGGCAGCCAACGAACTACATCAGGGTTGCCGTCCGGCTTGGCGGTGCCAACGTTGCGCCAGGTTAGCTGGCCGATAACGTACTCATCGAGGGTGAAGCGCTGGCCCATCATCCGTAGCCCCTTGGTCACTTTGGTCTTGTCCTGGGTGGCGTAGACGAACATCGAGTTGATGAGGGGCGAGGGCATCTTGTCAATCGCGCCCTGGAAGGTGGTCAGTTTGGCGGGGTCAGCGAGGTCTTGCAGCGCGGGCGTGTCGCTGCCGTAGACCGCTTTGATCGCGGGCTGATAGTCGAAGTAGCTGAGGTCGTCCGCCTTGCCCACAATGAACACGGTCGGCTCGTAGATGTTGCGCCAGTGGTCGAGGATCGGGCCGGAGCGCAGCGTCTGCTGAGTGCCGAGCAGTTCACTGAGCAGGATGGCGGAGAGCGTCTCGCTGGCATCTTGCTGACGGAAGGTCATCCGCCCGTACCAGATCATCGCGCGGAAGTAATGCTGCAACGCCTCGCTGCGGGTGTAGTGGCCGCGGGGATTGTACTGGCCGTAGTCCTCCATATATTTGGCGAAGATGTTGGAAGGGGCGATACCGGCGTGATTGTTGATTAGGCCAACCTCGGCATTTACCTTCTGGCTGACGTAAGCGGGGGTCTGAGAGTTGGGATTGATCAGCTTATCGGCTACCGCGAAGTAGGCAACCAACCGCTCCGAGGCGGCGGTGAGGTCGGGATTGTTCAGCTTGACGACATCGCTGTGCTGGGCATCGGAAACGCGCAGCATCGCATCGTTGAGGATAGTCAGTTCGCCAGTCAGTTTGTTGCTCTCCAGGTCGCGCAACATCTTGTCGAAGACTAGGTGGTAGACGTGCAGGATGCTGTCGCTGGTGACGAACACCGGCTCATCACCGTAGCGACCCGCCTCGTAGACCTGGTAGAACTCCTTCAGGCCGCTGGGATAGCGCTGGCTGTCACCGCTGGCCAGCGGGCTGACCACAAACAGGTTCTTCGCCAGCAGCGCCTGGGCTGCATTGCTAAGGCTGTACTGGGCGGGGTTGGCTACATCGCTGAGGTCGGGCTTGACCGTGTAAGGGGCGACACTGGCCTTGACGCTGACATTGGGAACGTTGAATTTGGCAAAGGAGAGCAAGGGGCGGTTGACCGTCGGCGCGGAGTTGTCAATCGTCGCGGTGGGGGTGACCGGCATCGCCTCGGTCGGGGTGATTGCCATTGCCTCGGTTGGTGAGGCAGCGGCCTGCTCGCTGGTCGGCGAAGGCTGCTCCAACGCCGCAGTCGGAGAGGCGGCCATCATCGCAGTGGTCGGAGTTGCGGCCAGCGCCAGGGTGGTCGGGCTGGCTGCTGCCGCCGCGCTGGTCGCAGTCGCGGCAGGCGCGGTCGGGGTGGCCTTGCTGGGGTTGAGGTCGCAGGCAGCCAGTAGCATCTGGATGGTCAGCACCATCGCCAGCAGGCTAGCGAGGCGGCTGAGGCGTTTGTGAGACATTTCTTTCCTCCTTATAACTTGTACAAAAATCGGTGTCCTGCATCATCGGCGAATAGGTGGGTGTAGCCGCGCCCCACCGATTGCCAGTCCATTACGAAGCCGAAGCCGGGCGCGGACCAGATCGTCATCGTTGCCTGCGTCGGGTCGTCGCCCCATAGCACACCCAGACGGGTGCTGCCATCGCTAGCCTCCACCACGCTGATGTTCTGCGCGGTGGTCGGCAGCGGCCGCCCGCACCAGAGTTGCCCCCACTGCCGCTTGAGCATCAGCCAGCCGTAGACGCAAAGCTGGTTCTTGAGCTGGCCCTGCCCGCCCCAGCGATAGTCGGGCTGCCAGAAGTTAAAGATAACCGCTGGCAACCCGCCGTAGTGGCGGATGATGGCGACCTGACGCACCTGCATCTGCGGTTCGCTGGCAAAGCCCGGCTGCCAGTTGGCGGCGGCAACCGCCTGCCCGTCAACCGTCGTTGCCGCCATTGCGGTGTTGTCGTGCCACCACTCGAACGGCCCAGCGCGGCTCTGCTCGGCGACGTTCAGGCTACCAATCGGGTTGGCGGCGTTGTCCGCACTGCGATAGCTGACCCACTCGTCACGGCCATCGCCATTTAGGTCGGCGGACACGCCAGTGGGCTGCTGCTCGCGTCTGTAGGCCAGCGCCAGGGTAGCGGCTGGTGCAGGCGCAGACTCCGGCGCGACCCCGAAGCTGCGTGGTGGCAGCGGGCTGACCGCCTGCCACAGTAGCGCGGCATCGCTGCTGCTGGCGGCGTTGGCAATGGCCGCAAGCGCGTGAGGGTCGCTATCGGCCAACATCCTCGTCTGCAAGAACGTACTGAGCGGGCGAAAGGTTGCGCTGGCAACCCCGCTGCGGTCGAGGGTGACATCGAGCAGCGCCCCAGTCTGCGCGGCGATGGGGGTACGCTGGTCGAAGATGAAGTTGCCGAGGCTGTAGGCCACCAGTGCGTTGCCCACCCGCGCCAGCCCTTGCGTGACATGGGGGTGGCAGCCGACGATTATGGTAGCACCCGCAGCGGCGATGCTCTGGGCGAGGTTGCGCTGGAAGTCGCTGGGCGCGGCGTCATACTCGAGGCCCCAGTGCATAAAGACAATAACCGCATCGGCCTGCGCCCGCGCCTGCCCAATCTCCGCCTTCAGCGCCGCTTTGGTTGCTTCCAGCTGTGGCCCGCTGCATATGATCGCCGCCAGCGGCGTGCCAGCTGGCAGCTGGCTGGTGGCTACGCAGTCGTAGCCGAGGAAGGCGAGACGCAGTCCCTTGATTGTGACGAAGGCGGGCTGGTCGCTGGTGCCGATATGGCGCAGGCCCGCCGCATGGAGCGCGGCAACCGTGTCACTCAAGCCCGCGCTGCCATAGTCGAGCGCATGATTGTTGGCAACGGTGATGATGTCGAAACCCGCACGGGCGATCGCTTTGGCGGCGGCGGGTCGCCCTTTCAGGTTGATCCATTGCCCGTCGGGACGCACCGGTGTGGGCTGGTCGGTCAACGGCGACTCCAGGTTGGCAACCGCTAGATCCGCACCGCTTATGGTGTCGCTGATCGCGGCGAAGGGGTAATCGTCGCCATACTGCTGCATCATCGCATCAACTGAGCGGCCCAGCATGATGTCGCCGCCGAACACCACCCGCACCGGCGGCCCATACTGCGCGAAGTAGGCGGCGATTTCGCGCTGCGCAATCGAGGGTAGCGGCGCAATCATCAGCGCGGGCAGCCCGACCGCAAGGATGAAGATTACCGCAGTTATGAGTTTTGAGTTTTGAGTTCACTCATGACTCACGGCTCTCGCGGCGGGCCAGCAGCACCAGCGCGGCGATGACCAGCACGCCGCCGAGCGCCTGCCAGATGTCAATCGCCTGGGCCAGAAAGATGAAGCCGAAGCCGCTGGCACAGACCAACTCGAAGGTTGAGGCGATGCTGGCCGCGCCGGTTTCGATGCGGGCCAGGCCGCTGACGTAGAAGCCCGCCGCTGCCAGGGTGTTGAACAGCCCGGCGGTAAGCAGCAGCAGCCACGCCTGCCAGTGCGGCCCGGCGGCAAACACGCTGCCCAAGCCGCCGCTGCTGAGGACGATGAGAGTAAGCAGACCGACCGCGCCGAGCGCCTGGGCGTAGAACACCACCGTGAGCGGGGCGAGGCCATTGCGCAGCCCCTGATTGGCGAAAATGGTGTAGAGCGCGTACAGCACACCGCTGCCCAGGCCGAGAACCAGGCCCAGCCAGTTGAAGTTGAGTTGTCCGGCGGCATAGACCTGAGCGACCAGCGCGCAGCCGACGAAGGTGAGCAGCAACGCGCCCAGCTTGTTCGCAGTGAGCGGCTCGCCCCAGAAACGCCAGGCGAACAGGGTAACGAACGCGGGCGCAGTGTACATCAGCACCGCGGCGACTGCAACGGTGTTGGTGATGGTACTCTGACCGTAGACGCTGTAGAACACGGTGATGCCGAGCAGCGCGTAGCCAAGCAGCAGCGGCAGCTGGCGGCGGGGCAGCATCAGCAACGCGCGCTTGCGCAGGCCGAGGTAGACTAGTAGCCCCAGCGCGGCGAAGAAGGCGCGATAGAAGACGGTCACGCCGACCGGCACGCCGTATTGGCGGTTCAGCGTGTTGTAGATGATGCCGAGCGAACCCCACAGAGCAGCAGCCAGCAGCACGAAGATATAGCCGACAATGCGGCTATCTATCCCCCGCAGCCGCGCCGCGCCTGCCTTCATCACCCCCGGCCCGGTGCTTGCCATGCCCGCTCCCTCTGCGGTAATCACGCCTGAACTACGCGCTATATGCTACAGGAAATATCGGTTGGGTGTCAAGCTCAATGCTACTCCCGCAGAAGGTTGTCAGCGGCGCGGCATAGATGCTATAATGAGGTGAGGTACTTCCCCTCTCCCAGCGGGCTAATCCTTACCCACAA
>QHBQ01000438.1 GCA_003243865.1 Candidatus Chloroheliales bacterium
GGCACTTTGACCAAGGTTGCCATCCTCTTGATTAACACCTGGCTGGGCTTCCCTTATATGATGCTGCTCTGCCTCGGCGCGCTGCAGGCCATTCCCCACGATATGTACGAGGCCGCCGACCTCGACGGTGCCAGCGGCTGGGCCAAGTTCCGCTACCTCACCCTGCCGCTGCTGCTGGTCTCGGTTGGCCCGCTGCTGATTGGCGCGTTCGCTTTCAACTTCAACAACTTCACCGTGATTGACCTGGTCAACGAGGGCGGCCCGCCGATTGCTGGCTCCTCCACCCCAGCGGGGCAGACCGACATCCTCATCTCCTATACCTACCGCCTGGCCTTCTCCGGCGGCAGGGGCGCCGACTTCGGCCTGGCCTCGGCGATTTCCATATTCATCTTCGTGATGGTGGCGGCGATCACCGCCTTCAACTTCCGCTTCACCAGGCAGCTAGAGGAGGTGATGAGCTAATGTCATCCACCGATGTCACCGAAACCAAGGTTAGCGAAGCGGCGAGGGCGCAGGCCAGCCGTCGCTACCGCTCAATCACAGCCAGCCGCCGCATCAATATAGGGTTCAAGCTACTGGTTGCCTCCCTCGCGGTTATCTTCTCACTCTACCCCATCCTCTGGATTATCTCTGCCGCGCTCAGTCCCTCCAACTCGCTGATCAACCAGACCCTGATCCCGCCAGGGGCCACCAGCGACAACTTCCAGCGGCTGTGGAACGACCCGCAGCATCCCTTCCTGCTCTGGATGTGGAACTCGGTCAAGGTTTCGAGCATCACCGCGCTTATCGTCGTCACGCTCTGCGCCTTCGCCGCCTATTCCTTCAGCCGCTTCCGCTACCGCGGACGGCGGCTGGGCCTGCTCACCATCCTGCTCATCCAGCTTTTCCCCAATATTCTTGCCATCACCGCGCTGTTCCTGCTGCTCCAGCAGCTCGGCAATATCCCGACCCTCAGTTGGCTGGGCCTCAACACCCATGGCGGCCTGATCCTGATCTACAGCGGCGGCGCGCTCGGCTTCAACACCTGGCTGATGAAGGGCTTCTTCGACAGTATCCCCAAAGAACTCGATGAGTCGGCCAAGATTGACGGCGCCTCGCAGTTCCAGGCTTTCCGCTACGTCATCCTGCCGCTGGCCCGCCCCATCCTGGCGACCATGGCGATCCTGAGCGTCATCGGCACCTACGCCGACTTCCTGGTTGCCCGCGTGATGCTGCGCTCAACCGAGAACTACACCCTGGCGGTGGGCATGACCCTGTTCATTCGCGGACAATACGAAAAAGAGTGGGGTGTGTTTGCCGCCGCCGCGCTGGTGGGGGCATTGCCAATCGTGCTCATCTTCCTCGTCTTGCAGCGCCAGCTAATCGGCGGCCTCGCCAGTGGTGCGGTCAAAGGGTAAGGCAGGGCGGCAGGGCGCAATGAATTGCGCCCCTACACGATCGTTCCCGTGACCACAGAACACCCGCATACTGGCAGACGGCGCAACGGGCGCAATGAATTGCGCCCCTACACGATCGTTTCCGTAGGGGTGTGATTTATCACGCCCTCTCGAAGCTTATTCGGAGGCAAACCTTGACTGACGACCTAAGCCTGGCGGCAGCGCGACAAGTGCGCGGCGGCAGCTTGCCGCATGTCCCCCCTCCCGCCGCCCCGCTCTCAACTAGGGTAAGGCTTGAACTGGTGGCCGACGAGGACAGCTATCCGGAGGCGGTGTTCACCGACCCGCGCCGCGAACATGGCTGGCGAGTGGCCTTGACCGAGGGCAAGTCGCCTGGATACTGGTACACTGAGATACTCTTGCCCCAGGAGCCAACCCTGCTCCACTACCATTTCGTGCTGGCCGATGGCACCCTCGTGCGCGAACGGCGGCAGAACGAAGGGGTGGAGCAGCCCCTGTTCGGCGTGTGGCAGGAGCAGGATTTCCACATCGCCGTCTACCAGCCCGCCAGCCCGCCACCGGATTGGGTGCGCGGTCAGGTAGTCTACCAGATATTCCCCGACCGCTTCGCCCGCGGCGACGCTGAGAATATCCATAAGGGTGGCAACACCTACCAGCACCCGCCTCTCTACCTCGACTGGGACGCGCCGCCCGAACATCCGCCGCGTGGTCGCGACTTCTACAGTGGCGACCTACGCGGGGTAATCCAGAAGCTCGATTACCTGAAGGCGCTGGGCATCACCTGCATCTACTTCACCCCCATCTTCGCCTCGCCCACCAACCATCGCTACGATGCGCTCGACTACCTGAAGATTGACCCCCGCCTCGGTACGGAGGATGACCTGCGCGAGCTAATCGCCCGTGCTAGCGAACGTGGCATCCGCATCCTGCTTGATGGCGTGTTCAACCACTGCTCGAAGGATAGCATTTACCTCACTGCCGCCCGCGCCGACAAGCTCTCTCCCTACTACCGCTGGTTTGACTTCACCAACTGGCCGGACGAGTGGGTTGGTTGGGTGGGGGTGAAGACTATGCCGGAGTTCGTCGAGTGTCCTGAGGTAGAGGAGTTCTTCTTTGGTCCAAGTGGGGTGGCGCAGCACTGGCTGGCATACGGCACGGCGGGCTGGCGCACCGATGTTACCCCCTGGATGAGCGATGAGTTCTGGGCGCGCTTCCGCCGCGCAGTGCGCCGCGCCTACCCCGACGCTTACCTGGTTGCCGAGGACTGGGGCGACGCCACTCACCGCCTGCTGGGAACGAGCTTCGACGCGACCATGAATTACCGCTTCGGCTACTCGGTAGTCGGCTTTGCGGCAGGCAGGCTCTCGCCCGCCGAATTGGACGATCGCCTAGAGACATTGCGGCGCGACACCCCGCCCGCCAACTTCCACGCCCAACTCAACCTGATCGGCTCACACGATACCGCACGAGCGCTTACCACGCTGGATGGCAGTGCGCCGCGCCTGATGCTAGCAGCCGCCTTCCAGCTTGCCTACCCCGGCGTGCCAATGATTTACTATGGTGATGAGGCGGGCATCGAGGGCGGATACGCAGAGGGAGGTCGCCGCCCCTATCCCTGGGCTGCAGCGGACGAGCGGCTGCTCGACTTCTATAAACGTGCGATCAACGCCCGTCGCCAGAGCGCCGCCCTCAGCTACGGCGATGTGCGCACCGTCTGGCTCGACGAGCGTGGTGGTTACGGCTTCGCCCGCCAGATTGCTGATGAGACGGTCATCGCCCTGTTCAACAGCAGCAATCAGGAACTTAGCGTCGCCGTCCCGCTCGATTATGAGGATGCGGCTGGCGAGTGGGTTGACCTGCTGGGCGGCCTGCCCAATGTTCGCCTTGCTGGTGGGGTATTTGCTACCACACTGCCGCCCCTAAGCGCAGCATGGTTCCGCGCTTGAAGGGGAGCGCGGCATATGGTATAGTCCACGAGGGCATCTAATATTACAGCCTCAGATAGCGCGACCAGGCTGGCATGACGTAGGGGCGAATCGCATACGCCCATAGGTATCAATTAAGACGAAAGCCGAGGGTAATCCAGGGGGTCTGGGGGTAAGCCCCCAGCTGCTGCATACTCACCAATGCTAATTGTAAGCGCAGGGGTCGCCCGTTCAGGCATGGCGCAATGAGGCTTAACCCCAACCTTGCTGCCGGTCAGCCTCTGGGGGCCTACCCCCAGACCCCCTGTATGTTCCCCACCCTGTCGTTATTTTGATGCCTATTTGGAAATCTCTAGCAAGGATGGTTCTAGCGATGCGCAGTTTGCGATTGGCGGGCCGCAGCCTACTGCTCGTGGCGGTGGTGGCGATGCTGGCCTGGCCCTGCTTCGCCGCCGATTGGCCGCAATTTGGATTTGACCCCCAGCACAGCGGCAACAATCCGAGCGAGACAGTGATCAATGCCAGCAATGTCGGTCAGCTTGCGCGGCTGTTCCAAGTCACGCTGCCCGACA
>QHBQ01000453.1 GCA_003243865.1 Candidatus Chloroheliales bacterium
GTGCCATCGGGGTAGCCGTTGATCACCCCCTTGTAGTGCGCCGTCTCGATTGAGACGAAGAAGACATTGCTGGCTGGCACATCGCTGAAGGTTGGGTTGCCGCCAGTGGGCGTGTAGAGCGGGTAGTGGGCGGCACCGACAACCAGCTTGGTGAGCTGGCCGCGCGTAATCGGGATGTTGGGTAGATAACAAGGGTAGGTGGCGCCGTGCGCTGTGCAACCGGCCGCATCGAAGCCGCTGAGGATGCCCGCGTGGAAGCCAGTCTCGATGTACAGATAAGCAAAGTAGCTGGCTGGCACATCGCTGAATTCGGGCGTGCCACTCGGCGTATAGAAGGGCAAGCCGAAGCCGAGTACGACCACCTTGGCGAACTGAGCACGGGTCGAAGCTCCGCTGGGGCTGTAGTGGGTCGGATCGGTACCGTTGATCACCCCACGACAGTAGAGCGCATGGATGGCAGTGTAGAAAACGTTGCCATTGACATCAAGGAACCGGTTGGGGCAGTCAGTTGGTGTGTTAGTCGGCAGCGCGGGCGTACCGGTAGATGGCGGTGGTGTATGCGTCGGCAGCACGAAAGTGGTCGTCGCGGTGCTGGTTAGCCTCGGGTTGGGAGTCATCGTCGGAGTGACGGTCGCAGTGTGAGTAGGTGTCGCGCTCGGTGTTGGGCTAAGGCAGGGGTTGGGCTGATTGAACGATACTTCGGTGGTGTTAATCGAACCCTGACCAATAACAGCGTTGTTGCCGCCAATTGCCACTACGTAGGGGCCGACGCTCGCCCCGCCTGCATTGTAGCGTACCTGATTGAGCGGAGGGCCGTTACGCCAGCTATCGGTGTCGGGGTTGTAGACCACCGTCTCACCGTCAGCTGGGCCATACTGGTCCTCACCGCCATAGACCCACAACCGCTCATCATGGTTGACCACGGTAGGACCAAACTCGCCGGTGGCCGTAGGTAGATCAGCTCGCCTTGTCCAGGTATCGCCCGCGATGTCGTAGTCCCACAAGGCCTTCTGGGCGATACCGTAGGTGTCCTCTCCTCCTACCACGTACAGGTGGCCGTTAATCACCGCCCCGCCGGAGTAGCTGAACCCTAGCCGCGCTGGAACGCTTGTCTTTGTCAGCCAGGTAGCGCTTTGGATATCGTACTCCCAGGTTTGCTCCTGCCCATGGGCGGGTAGCACGTAGTCACTCGAGCCAGCCACCAAATAGACCTTGCCCTTCCAGTAGCCAGCCGCCATCCCCATCCTACCATCGGGCATATCCGAACCATAGCTCCAGTTCTGGGTGGCGAAATCGTATATGCGCGTCTTTCTATACGTAAAACCACCATTGTTGTTATATTCTCCGCCAAAGACATAGAGCCTCCTGGCGACTGGGTCGTAGGCAGCGGCGGCGCTATCGTTGGCATCGGGCATCGAGTTAAGCGCAGCCCAGGTGTTGGTCCTGGGGTCGTAGCTGGAGAACTGATTCAACGAGGTGGCGGGGGAGCGTTGGAAGGTGAAACCACCGGCTGAGTAGGCAAGCTGACCATCAGTGGCTACTGCCGGGCTTTCATAGCGCTCAAGCGATGGCGCAACTATGTTCCAGGGGGCATATACATCGGGGCCGCAGGGAGTAGCGGTTGGGGTAGCGGTCGGTGGCGTGCCTGTCACAGTGGGGGTGGGAGAAGGCGGGGCGGCAGTGGCGCTGCTGGTCGCGGTGGCGGTCGGTGGTGTACCAGTTACGGTGGGGGTGGCGGTAGGATTATCCGAAGCAAGTGGCGCGATTTTGGCAATGAAGGCATCATCTACTCCATCAAGACTGCTCTGAAGGGCATTGTGGGTCGGGAAATCGGTAGAGCCGGTCCAGCCTGCAACGTAAGCAGCGCCAGCGCTGTCTACGGCAACTGCCTGACCAACATCGTCCCAACTACCGCCCAGGTAAGTAGAGTAAAGGAGTCCAGTGCCCGACGTATTGAACCTGGTAACGAAGCCGTCCATGTGTCCGCCGTATGGCTGAAGTGGGTTCCGGAGCGGAAAGTCGGCGGAGAGGGTCATACCAACCACATAGGCATCGCCGGTAGGACCTACGGCTAGGCCCAGGCCGTAATCGCTGCCCGAGCCGCCCAGGTAAGTGGAGTAAACCAGGTCAGAGCCATCAGGGGTCATCTTGGTGAGAAAGGCGTCCGCAGATCCTGCAATACTGGGTTGGTAGGGGTTGCGGGTGGGGAAGTCGATTGCGTTGGTTTCGCCAGTTACGTAGACGGAGCCAGCGCTGTCGACGGCAATTCCGTAGCCCTGATCCTCGCCGTCCTGGCCGCCCAGGTAAGTGGAGTAGCCGAAGGCGGACCCATCAGCGGTCAGCTTGGTGATGAAGGCATCGGTGCCGTAGTGATACTGCTGGAACGGATGATAGATCGGAAAGTCGGGTGAATTGGTCTTACCTGCGATATAGGCGTTGCCCTGGGTATCTGCAGTGATAGCATAACCCCAGTTGAAGGTACTCCCACCTAGATATGTGGAGTAGACGAAGGCGGAGCCATCAGGGTTCAGCTTGGTGACGAAGGCATCCGTGTAGCCCCGGAAGCTAGGTTGGATGGCGTGATAAGTGGGGAAGTCGGGGGATGAAGTTTCACCAGTGATGTAGGTATTACCCTGACTATCTGCAGCAATACCTGCTCTGTACGTTGTTCCAGCCTCCTGACCATCGTATTCCTCGTCACCTGAACCACCCAGATAGGTTGAGTAGATCAGGGTCGAGCCAGAGGCCGCCAGCTTGGTGACGAAGGCATCGGTGTGGCCGCCACCGAAGGCGGGTTGGATGGCGTGGTAAGTGGGGAAGTCGTGGGAGCGGGTAGCGCCGGTAACATAAGCCTGGCCCTGGCCATCCACTGCCAGGTTGAGGTTGTCAGGGAAGTTGAGATAAAGCTCACCCTCATTGTTCGAGCCGCCTAGATAGGTGGAGTAGACGAGCTGACTACCGTCGGGGCTTAGTTTGCTGATGAAGACATCGCTCCTGCCAGCGTTGTGGGGCTGGAAAGGGTTACCTGCTGTGGGGAAATCGATGGATCCAGTGGAGCCAGCGAGATAGATAAAGCCAGTATTGTCTACGGCCACGCCATCACCTGCATCACCGCCCCCTCCGCCCAGGTAGCTAGAGTAATCGAGGGTGGGGTCAATGGTCAAGGGTAGTTTCGGGTCATAGGCCGCGAGGGTGAAGCCGATGCTGCCGTCGGCGAGTAGCTGGTAGCCGCCGTTGATGTCCACCCGACCATCCCGGCCCTCCTGGTAGATGTGCGGGACACGCTGGCGCAAGTCTCCAGCTCTGGTATGCAACACCAGCCCGTCAGCCTCAAGCTCTACCTTATCTGCACCAGTGATAGCGAGGTGGATACGCGACGGATCTGCGCCAGGCGAAACGTTGAAATCGTACTCCAGCCCGCCGTCACCCCCATAATAGGAGAGCTCAATGCCGGGGTAGACCGACTTATAGTTGACGCGCCCGTAGCTCGGCACATCGCTGTGCCATTTGCTGTGGTCGTTGCCGATGAAGTAGTTGCTCTTGCCTGTCAGCTTGTTCTCGGCGACAAACTTCGGCTTGGCGTTGGCATCGCGCCACTGGTAGCGGATGACTTGGTTGGTGCGGGGGGTGGCTGGGCCTTGCTTGTCGCTGCGCTGGGTGGAGGGTGAGGGACTCTGACGGTTGGTGGGATTGGCTACCGACAGCACCGCCTCATGATCGGTGAGAAACAGAGTATAGCCGGGGCCGTGCGCCACATAGTGTACCTGTGGGTCGAACTGCCCAACGTTCGGCACGAAGGAGAGCGGCAGCTTGCTGAGGTCGGCTAGCTTCGCCGCTGATGCAGCGGGCTGGCCTGCTGGCTTTGATACCTGACTTTGGCTTACCGAAGTTTGGTTTGTCGATGGATGGGCCAGCCACGCGCTGCATATCGTTACTGTTAGCAGGAGGACGCGCCATCGCCGATTAAATTTGCCCATATCCCTCTCCTTTATCCCTCGCTCCTCACATTTGTGAGCATCGAGCCCACCAAATCTTATGAGGGGACTTTACCGAAGCGGCACTGGCATAAGCATCTCCATTATAAACCTTATTAGGGCAAAGCGCTAGTTCGTAACGTTTGTAGTAAGATGACGTGACTGCTGCTTATGCCTAAGGTGCCGTCCCCCGCTATTATAGGTGTGCGCCTAACAAACCATACCTTATCCTAGCGGAGGACTGACCTATGATAGTCGATTTCGACGATTTCTGCCTGCGCTTGTTTGTCCTGGTCGACGACCTCTAACCCCCAGGTGTCCCACCGCTGCGCCGCCCCAGTCCAGGGCCGGATTGCACCGACAGCGAGTTCATCGCCATAGCCCTGGTTGGTGAGTGCCGCGGCTGGGACGAAGAGGCTGTCCTGGCTGCCAACTGGAGAGAGTATCGCCACCTCCTTCCCAGATGCCAGAGCGAAGTCGCTTCAATCGTCGTCGCCGCAACCCGACGTTTGCCATCAACTTGCTGCGCCAACTGGTGCTGCGCCACCTCGACTTGGCTGAGTGTGGGTTGTTGGTGATTGACAGCTGGCTCTTGCTAGTGGTTGGCTTTCACCTTGCACCTGGCGATACTGGCGACTGGGGCAAGCAGGAGGTGAGTTATGGCTGCTGTGCCAGCAAGAAGCAGATCATCTACGGCTACAAGCTGCACCTGCTGATGACCCTTTCCGGTGTGATTGTCGACTTTAGCCTCGCGCCAGCCAATGAGAGCGACCTGGCGGTGGGGGCGGAGATGATGCACGAGTTGTGCCAGCGCACGGTTATCGGCGACAAGGGTTACGTCTAGCAAGCCTCTGCCGCAGGAACTGGCTGCCCAAGAGGTGACGCTACTAACCCCTAGCCGACGCAACCAGAAAGTGTAGTTGCCCAAGCCAGCAGCCAAGCGGCTGAACCGAGCGCGGCAGATTGTGGAAACGGTGAACAGCCAGTTGGCGGAGCAGTTCCACATCGAGCGCAACGATGCCAGCAGTTTCAGGGGCTTGGTAGCGCGCTTGTACAGCAAGCTGACGGCGCACACTTTGTGCTTCAAGCTGAATCGGCTACTGGGCAATCCTGATCTCTTGCGCATCAAGGAGCTTGCTTACCCAGGTTAGCCTTACTACAAGTGCCATTAACTAGCACTTTGCCCTATTAGTTGTCTTCCACCTGACTACGGCCTTAGTCGCAGAGAGGGCGGTGAGACGCCCACAGTTGGACATTGAACAGCAGCCTGCATAGTTCGCCCTCCGTACTCCAGTAAGTGATAACTTACGTAGATGCGCTCATTGTACCATGATATGTAAAATATTCAAGGTAAGCACCCAGATCAAAGATGCAAATTCAGCGGCGCTGCTGCCCAAGCTTTGCCTCCTTAAAAAAGATGGTGAACTATAGATAACGATAGGAGAGAGCGGGGGCCGAGCTTAAGCTCAGCCCCCGCTCATTCGTTCGCACTAGGCATCAGCCTTTCGTGCGCAGAAGCTCATTCTCTTGTCCCTGGTCCCCTTACGGTTGGATCTCCAGAACAAAGCCGTCCTGACCTCCTGCGTTGGTCGCTTGGTAAGGGTGAGCTGTAGGAAACCCGCCCGCCCCGCTGGACCTAGTCCTGCCCGCGATAAAGGCGTTGCCTGAGCTGTCCGTAGCGATACCGAGGCCAGCATCATCACTGGTGCCGCCGACGTACGTAGAGTAGGAAAGGCAGACGTGCAGTCCCGAACAAGACGTACCTACTGCTGGGTGTATCACTTTGGTGACAAAGGCATCAGTGCCTCCCGCGTTGCTTGTATAAAGCGCCGATTGGAGCGGGAAGTTGGTGGAGGCAGTATAGCCCGTAATGAAGGCGTCGCCGTTATGAACAGCAATGCTAGAGGTCTCGTCATCACCGCTGCCACCTATGTAAGTGGAGTAGACGAGCCCTGGAGTAGTGCCCATCACGCCGTTCAGCTCGGTGACAAAAGCGTCGTAGCTACCGGCATTGGTTGACTGGTATGCGCCTGAGATAGGGAAGTTGGTAGATTGAGTCTCGCCGGTGACGTAGACGTTGCTAAAACTATCCAGCGCAATGCCCGTGCCGAAATCATTACTGCTACCACCCAGGTAAGTGGAGTAGCTCCATGCCGCTCCTGGTGTAGATTTCACCTTGGTGATGAAGGCGTCGTTGCCACCACCAAGGGTTGTTTGATAAGCGCCAGTAGTGATGGGGAAGGTGGCGGAGTTGGTGGACCCCACGATGAAGGCATTGCCTGAGCTATCCAGGGTGACAGCGTTGCCTTGATCCATGTTGTTACCGCCCAGGAAGCTGGAGAAGAGCCAGGTAGAGCTAGGGGTGGGGTTGGCTGGCACTTTGGTGACAAAAGCACTATGGCAGTTGCCGATTGGGCCAGCGCACGCCGCTTGAATCGGACTCTGGGTGGGAAAGTGCATAGCCCCGCCATAGGTATCCGATTCGGTCCACCCGGTAACCCAGGCCTCCCCTGAGCTGTCCACGGCGATGCCCCTACCCTCATCGTCAAACGAGCCGCCCAGGTAGGTGGAGTAGACCAGTCCAGAACCCGAAGAGTTCAGCTCGGTCACGAAAGCGTCCCCATAGAAGATGCCTCCGTTGTTACTCCCTTGTATCGCGTTCCCGACGGGGAAGTCAGCGCTGAAGGTGGCACCAGTGATATAGGCGTTGCCGCTCGTGTCCAGAGCAATAGCATTACCGTAGTCGTCTCCAGAGAACTTCTCGCCGCTAGCGTGGCCCCCTATATACGTAGAGTAACGGGGGCAGTATCTTACCCCGGAGGCGCATCCCGTAGACGTCAACTCAGTGACGATAGCGTCGTAGCCGTCAGCCTTAGTCGTCTGGAAAGCGCCGATTGTGGTGGGGAAGTTGGTAGAGAGGCTCCCACCCGTAAGGTAGATGTTACCAGCGCTTGACACGGTGATGCCACCGGTAAAATCAGTAGTGCCGTTGTTAAAATCATCACTGCTACCGCCGAGGTAGGTGGAGTAGTAGAGGGTCGGGTCAATTATCAGCGGCCTGGTGCGGTCATAAGCCGACAGAGTAAATCCCACCGCGCCCGCATCCGCCAGAGTGTAGCCACCCACTACCGCCTGCCTCCCGTTTGGCCCATCCTGATAGATATGTGGGGCAGGCTGGCGCAGTTCGCCCAAAGCGGTATGTAGCACCAGGTTGCCCGCGTCGAGAGTCACTTTGTCTGCACCGGTAACTGCCATGCTGATGCGGGATGGGTCACTACCAGGGGTAACGATGAAGTCGTATTCGACCTGGCCGCCGCTCCCGTAGTAGGCAAGGTTAATGCCCGGATATATGCCCTGGTACTCAACCCGCGCGTAATTCGGCACGCTCGTATACCATTTGGCGGGATCGTTGCCGATGAAGTAATTGCTTTTGCCCGGTAGCTCGTTCAGGCCTACTATCTTAGGCGCAGCGTTTGCTCCGCGCCACTGATAACGCAGCACAGTTGGAGGCTGAGGTGAAGCAGTAGGTCGGTGCTTGAAAGCTAGGTTCTGGTGGTTAGAGTCGATGGAACGAGAGGCAGGGATCCACGTCACCGCTTCGCTATCGGCGAGAAATAGGACGTATCCTGCTCCGTGTGCGAGGAAGCGTACTGATGGGTCAGTTTGGCCCACGTTCGCTTCAAAACTAAGGGGTACACTGGCAAGGGCGGACTTTACTTGCGCCCCTAGGTTGTTGGTTGGTGAAGCTGTGGGCCGAGATGAGTGGGATGTAACTGGCTGCCCTACTATCAGGCTGACAGTCATGACCAACGCCAGCATCCCACTGGCAACGAATCCGAGCCTACTACTGTTGCGATTCATCGTGATCCTTCCTTTCGTATTCTACACCACCTCTGCAACTATAGCAGATGGTGATAGCTAAAATTTACCCGTTACGTTGATAGCATCACCGCTTCCTTGTGGGTCGGCAGTGGTGCCTCCTTGTTCGTGCGTTAGCGGACCTTAGCGCCCAGCTGATAACGCTCCAGTCAAGCTCTGCACCTCAGAGAAATTATAGTGGGGATCAGGCTGGTGCGCATCGGGGGAAACCAGTATTTTTGTTCTAAAATTGAGAGCTTTGCCTAGTGGGTGGGGTGCGGGATAGCGGCCTACAGAAGTAAGTCCGAAGTACTCCACGCTGCATAAGCTCTTATAGTTGGCCATAGCTGTTCAAAGCTGGAGCGAGCCGGTTGTTGTCAACGCGGTGACAGACTGCATAAGCTCCTATAGGTGGGCATAGCTGTTCAAACCCTGAAAATAAGCCCAATTTTGGCCCCGAGGCACTTCGCCACGCACAAACAGGGCTTGCCAGAGCATATTTTTTCCCGTAAGTTTGAATGGTTACGGTTAGGCAGGCACTTCTTGCCGATTTTACCTGCCCTGGAGTGTCAGGTACCAGAGCATCGCCGCAGCCCTGTTTCTCACCTCCAGTTTGGCGTAGATGCTGCTCAAGTGGGTCTCGACGGTTTTGACACTGATACTAAGCATTAGGCCCAGCTCCTGGTTGCTCGCCCCGCTGGCAAGAAGCTGGAGTACCTCCGTCTCCCTTTTTGTCAAGGGCTCGATCTCATGCGCCACCTTGTTCATACCTTCCACCTTTCTCTCCCTGCCGCAGCGCCAGCAAGAGACGAAGGTCATGCCACAGTCGGTATGGATGACATGGGTGACACCCGACACCAGCGAAAAGCCGTGTCCCTCGCGATGGCCAATGATCGCTTGGCAGCTCTGATTGCCACATAGCCAGAGATCGCAGTGAGGCCCGGATTCACTTGGCTCTCTCATCTCCATTTGCTCCTTTCATCTCCCCACATCGCGCAGGTTGGGTAGGCCATCAGTGGTGTAGATATGCTGCCCACCTGCCTGCTCGGCCAGGCGGAAGATTATGCGAGCGCCTTGTTCGCCGAAGCGGTCCGCGAGACGCTCAAGGTCGAAATTGCTAGCTACGATGGTCGGCAGCGCGTGTGCGTGACGCACTGAGATAAGTTCACCAAGCTTGTCCGACGACCAGTCGGTACGTCGCTCTATGCCGAGGTCGTCGAGCGCGAGCAGCCGCACGCTGCGCAGCGGAGCGAGTATCTCCTCTTCGCTGCGGTCGTGCTGGTAAGCGTCCTTGAGGTTGCTGAGTAGCTCGGGGGTGAATACGTAGCGCACCGCCCAGCCTGGCTCGCCTGAGCGGGCGCGCAGCATTCCTACCACCAGGCCCGTCTTGCCGGTACCTGTTGGCCCAGTAATGACACAGCCCTGCTCCGGCTGAGTAAGCCACTGCTGCACTCCAAGCCATACGTCGCTGGCCCGCGATACCGGCGAACTGGTGAGCGTGTAGTCGCGCCATCTGACCGGCAGACCGGTCTGCCCCCAGGCTACGGCCCGCTCGTCTAGGTACTCGGCTTCTCGCTTCTTCAGGTCATCCCGTTCGCGGGCCACGCCCGCCGCGCAGCCGCAATAACGCGCTTCCAGCCTGTCCGTCTCTAGCCGTGAGACAAGGCCGTCGTCCCAGCACGCCTCACACTTGCCGCCCGACTGGCGGAACTGGGCCAGCCGCTCCGCGCGTAGAGTCGCCAGCGCTGTCAGCTTCTCCTGGAGGTAGGTCGGCAGCGGCGATGCCGCGCCGGTAGAGGTGGTTGAGGCCACCGCCCCCTGCAGGCCGAGACGACGGTGGTATGCCTCCACCGCCAGTGGGTCGCGTTGCGCAGTTAGCAGTCCTGCCGCTTCCAGTTCCCGCCTCTTGCGCTCTATGATATCCAGCGCCGTTGCCACCGCAGTATTGGGCAGCCGCTCCTGGCCGGTCGCGTCCGTTGCCATTGTGTGCCCCTCTTTCGCGCACACCCTCGCGGGCGATGCGCTGTAGCGTCGTGTTCATAGCACCCATCTGTGGGTGCCGATGTTCTTCTTCAAGCACCCCTCCCGCCCATTCGAGCAGCCGGGCGTATGCCCAGGTTGGGTACGCGACCCTCTTCCAGCGCCCAAACGTCGGGTCCCAGCGAACCGGGTCGAAGTCGGTGCCGTATAGCTGACGAAGAGGCTGCACGACTGAGCGCTCGAACTCTAGGTTGGAGTGGTCTTCCGCTTCTGGTAGGGGGAGTTCATCAATAACCAAAGCTACGCACTCCTCCGCTGGTGGGCTGGCCTGCCGGCCTGCCTGTGTATTATTCGGATCTGTTTTCTTAATAATGTATTCTTCGGGTGAACTGGGGTTCACTATCCCAGTGAGCTGCGGCTCACTACCCCTAGTGAACAGTGGCTCACTACCCCCTTCGTTGGGTAGTGAATTGTGGCTCACTACCACATCTGTTTGTGATACTGGTCGCCACATCTTGCTAGCCTCGAGGTAAGGCAGCAACCATGCGGGGGGCTCGATGGCAACATAGTAGCTGTTAGCGCTGCTATTGCGTTTTTCACCCTTCTCGGGTGTACCCTCACTGTCAATCTCGATAAGCTGACGCTTCGCCAACTCGGGTATTACTTCTTTGGCATAGCGCACACTGACGCCGGCTTCCTCGGCGATGGTTGGGAACGACAGGTGCACGAAATCGTTGGTGAAGAGGTGCATATGTAGTATTTCAAGCACATCGCGTTCGCCACGCTCAAGACGCCGGTCCCTCGGCCACAGCCCTTGTAGAATGATCCAGTTAGGTATCATCGTTGTGTGATGTCGTTGCTTTGACTTGACGCTTATCCCTGTTGCTGCCATCGCTTCCCCCTATTCGCTACTAGCGCAGCCGTTGCACTGCCTCGCCACTTCCAACGTTCCTTCATCCTGCGCAAACTCCCCGACTGGCAGCTTACGTTTGCACCCCTCGCACTGTAGATGCGTTGCCCAGATCAATCGTCCCACGTTTATCATCACCTTCGGCTCGCGGCTCGATCTCCACCCCGCAGGCCGCAGCGAGCGAGCCATGCCGGGCTCACGCACGACGCGACCCTCGCCAATCAGCCGCACGATGTGGTACTCGACCACTGAGGGCGAGGAGATGCTCAGGTCGGCCTGTATCTCGCGCACTGTCGCCGGGCGACCCGCTTCGCATGCGCGAACGATGCAGCCATAGATATGCTCGGTGCGCGGGCGGGCCTCGTCGCGGCCCCGTTTGGACGCCAGCAGGGTGGGTAGGGTGGGGGTCACGCAGTCACCCCCGCCACGCCGTCTTCCTGTAGCCTCAACGCCTCATCCCGAGGCAGCGCTGTCTTGCTGAACGCCTGCTCTTCGCCGTGCCAGCAGGAGCGCCAGCGGTGCTCAAGGCGTAGGTCCGGCACGAACTCATGAGTGCCAATCCGCCGTTGGGGGCGACTACCTGCTTCGCCGTAGCCGCTGCCATCCAGCCGCTCGATGACCAGGTTCCGCCAGACGCGGTACTGGGCTAGGCACAGATACTTGGTGTTATACAACTCCCGCACTGCCTTCAGCGCTACCTCCTCCGTCGCGCAGCGGTCAGCCTCCTCGATCATGCCCGACTCGATGTCAACATCCACTCGCACCCCGGCAATGGCATGTGTTCGGCTGCCACCAACTTGGCGGAGCTTGCCTACTTCCTGGTCAGGGAGCCAGCGTTGCACTGCGGACTCAAGGTACCCGGCATATATGTCGCTATCTAGCATGGTTTCTCCCCTCTAAGCTGGTGCTTCAGTGCTGGGCAGCAGCGTCATCGTCGTGGTTTATGCGGTGGCGGCTCGGCTAAGACTGCTTCCTCACCCTCCTTGCGGTTCCTTAGTTATTGGTTGGCGATAGGCGACTATCAGCGCGCCCAGGCGCAACCTGTCGCCGCGAGAGAGATGCCCTCGACAGGACGCGAATCCCGCGGCTTTAGGTTTGCGGCGGCCAAAGGTGTTGCACTTCATCTGTTCATTACCTCCATAGCCTTCAGTTTTTGTCGTCCGCACCGGCGGCACCATTGGAACCAGGACATCCTGACGCTTTCATAATCCTGCCACTCATGTTGACAGCCGCTTGCTACCTTCTCGTTCCACTGCCGAGCCTCGGCCAGCAACACCCCCTGCGTGCCCGGAATACCTCGCCGCACTCCTGTATGTAGATGGGAAGCAGGTAGTCGGATAGCATCCGCAATCATGGCTGATCAGGTGGGTTTGGTGCAGCCGCTCCGCCACCGGGAAGGTGCGCAAGGTGCGGTGGAGGTACTCTCCGCCGCGAACCGATAGCCGCGCGTCGCCCCAGGCCCACACATCGTAGGCTAGGCCAAAGCCACCATCTCGGGCCATGACTTCGGCATAAACCCCGGTAGCTCCGACAGCCATTCGACCTCGTCGCGGTTGTTTAGCGTTATCTGTAGCATCATCTGTATTATCATCGTCCTAGCCATCCTTCATCCGTCCGCTCTTCGTCAAGTTGCCCATAGGTTGCGCCCCGTTGCTTTTTCCTGATCCGCATCCGCTTGACCATTAGCCTGCGGATGTGGTTCTCTTCCGTCACCTTGCTAACTGTGCTGAGGGCCTCATCGCGCTCATGAGTCAGCCGCTCATTCTCCACTATCAACTCGCCGACCCGCACGGCAAGCTGATCGTTCGTTGTCTCACTGATGCCCTGTACGATCATCTTCCAAAGCTCCCCACCTCGCGCTGGTGTGGCTCGCGGTAGGCGATACCTAGCGCAGCGAAGATTGACTCTTCAGTGTCGCCCGCAACCCACTCGCCTCGTTGGTTGAACAACCCCTCGCCGTTGGCGTGGAGCTTCCAGCCGCGTCGCCTCGCGGTGGTAGTCAAGAGAATATCGCGCTCCTTCGAGCCGGTGCGGATGAGCAGCGTGGTCGCCCACATCTCCTGGTGCAGACGTAGATGTCAACACCCAAGCTGTCGAGGTCTTGATGGTCTGGATTGGCGATGACCAAGCGCTTGTGCTTCGGGCCGCAGACCACCCGCCCGCACATGTCCTGCCATATGCTGATATTGAGGCTGCTGATCAGTAGCGCGGTTATCGCCTCATCGAGCAGGGTGCAGTTGTCAATTGGCTGGCCAAGCGGATCGGTCGGCTATCCCGGCTTTGCAGCGATTGCCACCAGGTCAACGTCATGCACGCTATCCCACCCCCGTCTTAGGCTGCCTGCGATCTCAAGACGCTCACAGTAGGGCTGGAACAGCGCGACCATCCGCGCGGTGGCGCGCCGCGCGTAGCTAGCAGGGCATCTCCTCCGTTCCGCTGCAGCATCGCCTTGGTACTGAGTGCCGCGCGTGGCGTAATTCATCGTCAGGTGGTCGGGCGCTATTCCCCGCTGGCCGTCATCAGGTTCGAGCAAACCGACCATCGTTCCATTTGCCGTCACCGCCACCTCCTATCGTGCAGCCGCACCAGCTGCAGCCAGCGCAGCCATGCCCTCACCGACCTGTATCCCATCATCGCCGCTCCCCTCCTCAGCCTTGAAGACCCCCTGGGCGGTGGCGTAGTATCAGTTGGTGCTTGCCCGCAGACTGCATGGAGCTGCAAGTAGGCCAACAGGCAAGCGGCGCTAATCAATTGACGCTGCTGCGGATACCCCTGGCTTTAGGCGGGGGTCTATTACCTGGCGCCTCTCTCTAAGACAAGGTTCGGGCTTCGCCCACTGGTCATGACAGTGAGGAGACCCGCTTTGAAATAATCTCAGCGATGAGGGGGAGAGGCGATCTGCTACCCTCGCTCACTCTACCATCACTCCGTTCACGGCTTCCGTTGGCCACACCGCTGTTTCCTTATTATATGATATTTATTCATAAATTGCAAGGGTTTAGGAGATATATTAATGTCTCATCTTTCGTGTGCTCTTATTGGATATAGACATATTTCGTAAACTAAGGTATAATATGTGAGGTGATCGGGAAGTGCGATGCGGAAAAAGAGGAGAGTATACAGTGATGCGGGAAACCTTTGCCGAAGCAGTAAAAGATGCTAGGGAAGCGTTGAACATGACCCAGGAGACGTTGGCTAGGGCGATCGGCCTTGACCAGAGTATGGTGTCGCTGCTCGAGCGCAACCGCCTCGCCAGCATCCCTGACCCGTCCACCCTCGACAAGCTAGCCCGGGCGCTGGGTCTGACCGCGCCTCATCTGCTGCGAGCCGCGGGCTATAGTCTTACCGATGAGGATACCTACGCCGATTGGCTGGCCGACTTCAACCTCGCCGAGTATCTACGCGCTCGGGGGGTGCGAAATGCAGAGCATCTAAGTGAGACGCTTGAGGATATAATCAACGGTCAGCTCAGGAGGGAGGGGCAGATGAGAGCTAAGGATCCTTACGCCCACGAGGTGGCCCGCCAAGGTAGCGGCGCGGTGGAGCGTAATCGTCGGCCTTAACTGACCAGTGGCGGGGTCTCTGCTGCCCGGCTGACGCGAGTTCAGCGCGCAGTTCGCGCTTTGCTGCGTCGAATGCAGCGGTCAGATATGTGTCACCGTCACTACCTCGGGCAATGACTGCCATTAGCCCTACTTTGATCGCTTCGATGTCGCGCCTATCAACTACAATGGGCATCATGTTTGTCTCGTCGCGGTCCTCCATAGCCGTGGTCATCCTCTCGACATATTAGAACATACGTGCGAATACACAAGATTATAACCTATATCATGCGAGTTCGCAAGGAGCGAGGAAGACGGTTTAACGTTCATCTATTAGCACGGGTGTTCAGCTATGTCGAGTTGTCTCACTCAGCGGGCGCAAGAGGAACACGCCTGTTGACGTACTTGGAGGCGGCGTCTCCTCCTCCGCCTGAAAGCGCGGGTATTCACGCCGATGTTTTCATGAAGACCGACATGGAGAGGGCGCAAGAGGACAACAACCTCAGCTTCGCCGCGCTACTACGGGGCTACGCATGGAGGGCAGGGATGACTGTTGAGCAGCTCTCGGAGATAGCCGATACCCCCTTTGACACTGTGCGCAACTGGGTGCAGGGTAAGGCGCGGCCCCGCACCTGGCAGGATGTAGTGAGGCTCGCCCGCGCTCTGGTACTCACTGCAGGTTCCCTGGCTGCCGCGCTCCGCCAATCGCCGAGCAGTTCCTCATTGGGATAGGTGCGCAGCAGATCGATGAGTCGAGGGTGGCGGACGGAGCGAAGCAGCCAGGGAACCTGCAGTGAGTACCAGAAGGAAGGAACACAGCGCAGCTCCGGGCATGAGCAGTCCGCTGCGGTACTAGAACGAGAGCGATATCACCCGCAGCATCCAGATAACCGCCTTGAGGGTGAGGATGTTCCGCTCCTCTCCAACCCTGGCGACCAGGTGGGGAAAGGAGCGAAGGGCGGCCCCGCTGGCCCGCTGCCCTCTCATTCATCTAGCTCCCTACCACCCTCGATTCGCACCGGCGCGGCTATCGGCATGGCTCTGGTCGTTATTGTAGCCCTGCTTATTACCTGGCTAGCAGGTCAGGGTGGTAACTCGTCGGCTAATTACGTCGGGGTAACGCCCACACCAAAACTAATGAACACCGTCGCGAATGCTACACTCGCCCCCGGAACAGCGCTGCCTTTCGCGGGCGGGGTGGTTACCGGCTACCCAGCGACGCTAGCAGGACAGCCAATTCCCACTAACTACATCCTGCGCGGCATCGATATGGTCTCACCTAGCCTTGGTTGGGCGGTTGGCACCAATAACCCCGACAATCAGCACGGGATACTCCTTAAGTACATGGCTGGCCAGTGGGTCGACATCGGGATACACGATGTGCACTCGATCAATTCTGTATTCATGAACTCAGCGGATGAGGGCTGGGCGGTTGGTAGCCAGGGTGACATCATCCACTACAATGGCGATCAGTGGAGCAAGGCCGCGAACTTTGTCGACCAGCAGCTGAACAGTGTCAGCCTTACCGCAGTGGGCGAAGGCTGGGCGGTAGGCAACGGCGGGTTGATACTATCCTTGCATGGCGGCAAGTGGGCTAAGTACCCCTTGAGCCCCACGAACGAAAACCTAAGAACGGTCTACATGATCAGCGCCGCTGAGGGCTGGGCGGTTGGCGGTGAGGATGGTGGCGGGGTCTTTATCCACTATAAAGACGGGAAGTGGGGGAGAGAGCTTGCCAAGGTAGACGGCGCGGACATCAAGGGCTACCCTGCCACTCTCTATATGCTCTCGCCAGACCAGGGCTGGGCTTTCTGCAATAGGGGATACATCATGCAGTACAGTACATAGGGGGCAAATGGAGTACGGTGGATAATGCGGGTACTGACAAGCTACTTCGTGCCTCGGCGAAGGTATCAGCCACTGAAGGATGGGTAGTAGGTCAAGGTGGGGTAATGGTACACTACACCGGGGGTGTCTGGCAACCAATCAGCAAGCTGGTGACGACCGACCTGAACGGCATATATGCTCTCCGCCAATGAGGGCTGGGCGGTGGGCGACCAGGGTATTATCCTTCACTACCAGGACGGGTCGTGGCGCAAATACTGATATCAGTCGTGGGAGTTAGGACGCCCCTGAGATTGTCACACCAAACTTTGTCGATAATCGGCTCTATGCAAACGCCGCTGTAGCTCGAGGTAGCGACAACAACGCAACTGGTTCGGCACATCAGGTCATGACCTTCTGCCACAGCGGCGCTACCAAGCTCTCACCAACAATACGTACCCACCAGGACAACACCCCTTGTGACCACCAACCTGCCTATTGGCTACAGGCAATTGACCCGCGTCTCACCGACGACGCTTGCACTAGATTTCTCATCGCGGGGTCTGGTAGAGCAGGTGCGGGCGATTGGCGTACCACGCGCCTAGAAGAGCGGCTATCTTAACCTCTACAATCATGGCTGCCTACTTCCTAAATATGACCGGGTACAGGTGCAGCTTGTTTGGTAGAGGAGTCCTCCATCCTCTAGTTCCGGTCACTCTTCAAATCCAGGTTGATTGATGAACAGCGGAGGTACGTAATGAGTGAAATCGGTACCCTCAGCAAGAACCCCTTTAACATCATAGGTTAGAAGCAGGAACAAAAGCAGTAGGCTACCGCTGGCCATATTGCCTACAACCCAACGCGCTGAGGGGCGCACTTGCCTTATTTGGTCAGGAATGAAGGTCAGCGGGGAGTTGTCGAATAGGACAAATCCCTTGCCCAGCACGAATATCCCCTCTAGCGAAGGGCTAGGAACAGGCATACGCTGCTGGATGGTCGGCCCCATGGAAGGATAGTTGATACCCAGATGAGTGTGGATGGGTTTGAGCCAACCATGTACTGTCTGCATCATGGCTGGGCCATCGTAGGCTACAACGTAGCTCACGATGTGAGGCGGCACATAGCCATATGTCAGCCCCGATATAGTACCCCGCTGGAGGGCCTTGATCTTGTGGGCAGCCTCAACTGCCGTCCGTAGCCCCTTCTCATCAAGGGTTGATTTTACCTCTATAGTAGCAACTGCTGACTCTGCCAGAAAGCCTTGTATGCCCCCCCCGAAGTTGAGCTTGGGAAAGTCGCGCTTAAACACCACAATGTCCATCTGGTTACGTGATTGATTGGGTTGCGAGTTGGCATCTATAATCTCACCGCTGCCAATTGCCACCCTTTCACTGAGGTGGTCCTGAAGGAACTCTTTAATGAATGCCTCTCGTGGTGTACCCTTGTGCAGCGAATGCCCGGCATTTGCCGGGATCCTAGAAGTGGCAAGTAGCTGTGCCTCTACAGCATCCATGTGACTCTTTAGCATGATCGCTCCTATAGATATTGATGGACTCAGCGCCGCCGCTAATCTAGACCTTACCGCCGCTCACTACCTCCTCCCGCTCGATGTGCAGCGCATCACGCAGCGCCAAGCCAAGCGCATGAACCGGAACGCCATCAATGTCGGCCACCAGCCTGGTGTAGCGGCTGAAGGTGCGCTCTTCTTCCTCGAACGGCTCCGGGCGCAGGCAGAGGAAGATGTTGTCGAGCGCAGTTCCGCTTGCCCTCAGCCGCTCCGCCAGGGTCGCGCTGCTGATAACATAGTGATGCTGGTAGCTGGCGAGCAGGCTGCCCAAGCGGGCCGGGTCAAGCCGGGCGCGCTGCGCGGCGCGGTGGCGCTGCTCGCGGGCAAGACTATGTTCGGGGGTGGTGGGCGGGAACAAGCGTCCAACGACCAGTGCCGCGGAGCCGATTAGATGCCCGCTCGAGGCCGGTAGAAGCACTTCGCTTTGTTTCGCTTCCCCGCCACCGCTTGACCGCTCGATTATCTTGCCCTCGTTGGCCGCCAGCCAGTAGCAGGGGCTACCCTTATCGTCGTATACAGCCGCAAGGGTGAGGCAGGCTGCCTGCTCCGCTGGTCGGTAGCTGCGCTCACCGACGGGCAGCGCCGCCCCCGGCTCCCCTTCCCACCAGGAGGTATCCTCAATCTGCCGGTAGCTGCTAAGGTTAGCAGCGTCTGAATCGGTTACGGCCAGCCACCCTGCTTCATTCTCAACCCGGGCCTCTGCCTCCATCGCCAGCGCATAGAGATATACCTTGCCATATGCCTTGCGCACCAACACGCCCTCATCTACAAGTTGCCGCACCCGGGCGGCGACCGTTGGGTAGGAGGCACCGCTGGTGGAGGTCAGCGCCCGATGCAGTCGGCTGATGCTGATCGGAGCTTGCCGTGCTATCAGCAGATGCACGATCTGGGCGGTAAGCTCCTTCCGGGCGGGCATTACCCTGCTGCCCTGCTTATGACGCTGCGGGGCAATAAGCCGCGCCACATCGCTACGGCGAACCAGCAGCCCAAGCGCGCCCTGCCTGCCTTCAAGCTTGCCGGTCTCGACGGCGTGGCGGAGCAGGCGCGGAGTGATGCCTGCAGCAACTGCGGCGCTGGTGACCAGTACGTATTCGTCAGCCGCGCCGATGACGGGCGTACTATCTTCACTGCTTGCCAATTCTTATCCTCGCTCCCAGTTGGGGCTGTCTATGCCAAGAAGGGTATTGCCTATTATACCACAGCCGCGCCAACCTGCCCAGAGCCGCTACCCTGCTGGCGGGAACGCCCGGTTGAGCCAGTGAGTTGCTATTAAGGCGCGGCCTGTTGCTCCGATAGTGCGAGAGCAGGAGGCTAATGCCGCAGGAGCGGCGTTACGGCCTGCCAGCTCAACGTACTGTCGCCTCCAACCTTCTATAATTTGTGCTATAATGTTTCACACATACATTAGCAACATCTACAAACAGATAAATTTCTCTGATCACCTCCGGGAGAGGACGGCCTGAGAGACAGATGGGGCAACGCTGCCACGAGCGAAGGGAATGATGAGCGAACCTGATGTCAACCAAAATAGCAACGACCGGTGGCTCTCGGTCGAGGAAGCGGCCCGCAAGGTGGGGGTGAGTGTACCTTTCATCTACTCGACTCTAAAGCGGGGGAAGTTGTCCGGTCAGCAACACCAGGTTGGCGAGCTGGTGTTGCTCTCTGATGTGCTTGAACTGCGCAATGCGCGGCGAATGAAGCAGCAGAAGGGCCGCCTGGCACGCGAACGGGAGCAAAAACGAGCGCAACGCCGTGAGGAGCTTGCCCACAGTGAGAATGAGAGGGTGGGTAAAGGGAATAACCATTTGAAGCCACTCGCTGAGGCGGTGCTGGAAGCAGTTAGCAGCCTCGGTCGAGCTAGAGCTAGCGAGGTTCATCAGGCGCTGATTCGTCAATATGGCGCATCATACAATGAAGTGCGTGGCAGCTTGCTCACGCTGACGGATCAGGCTGTGCTGCGCCGTGACGATGACAGGCGATACTGCACAGGTGATACTCCTGACAGTGCTAGCTAAGTGCCGACCTTAAGCCTCGTACCACGAGGGCGCCATGTGGGGGACAGTCATAGCATTGCATCCGTTGGGCTCCGCCACATACCCGGTAGCGCTCAGGTCGAACTTGGGCGAAGCAGAGGGCCGCATTGGGTGGCACCGCCGCAGCAATGTCGAGTTTGGCGGCAAGTCAGGCGTGGTCAAGATTACAGGCATCCCGTAAAAGGCAAGGGCTTGGGCCAGGAACAAAGGCCGAAGTTCGGGGGGTGGCAAGGCCATGCCCATCGTCCGCGCCTGTTTTGCTTCACCAGGACGTACATAGCTGCCTATGGTAAATTCTCCCCCTTTTTGTTGTAGGATTTATATCTCTACTCGCATCAAGGCGGAAATCCCAATAGCGTTCCCCTTTATTTACACCATTCAGCCAACTTTCCTTTCGCAGCGCACCACCCTCTTGACAAACCCGCAGACTTGCTGTATAATCTGCTAAACCCATTTACTAAATCGTTTCAGGAAAGTGTCTTGATGCCAAACAACAAGCGCACAACCATCACCGACGTGGCGCGGGCGGCGGGCGTGTCGCCTACCGCCGTCTCCTTTGCCTTCAACAACCCTGAGCAACTTGGCGCGGAAACCACCGCGCGCATCGTGGCCGTCGCCCAAGAACTGGGCTACTCGCCCAACCCGATTGCGCGGGCGCTACTGGCGCGGCGCACCGGGGTGATCGGTATCCTCGTTCCCTTTACCATTGCCCAGAGCTTCGCCAACCCGTTCATTGCCGCTTTTATGCAAGGGGTCGGTGAGGTGTGCGACGAACACTCTCTGGGGGCGCTGATCGTCTCGCCGCTTGATGGTTCGCTGGAGCAGGCCACCCGCCGAGCGCCAGTGGACGGCTACATCGTGCTCGGCCTCAACGAGAACCACAGCGAGGTAGCGCCGCTGCTCCGTCGCCAGATGCCGCTGGTAATTGTGGATGGCGATGCGGAGACCGTATCGAGTGTCAACGTTGACGACGAGGCGGGCGCCTATGCCGCCGCCCATCACCTGCTGGCAAAGGGCCACCGCGACATCCTGATCGTCACCTTCCAGTCGCCACCCGCTGACCACGCCAGCGATGTCTTCTACGGCGTGGGTGGCCGCCGCCTGGCGGGCTATCGGCGCGCCTTTACGAATCACGGCTTGCCGCTGCGTTTTGACTGGCTGGTGCAATCGCTGACCAGCATCGAGGGTGGGGCCGCGGCGTTCGGTGTAGCATGGAGCGCCGGACTGCGACCCACCTCGGTGCTGGCTCTCAGCGATGCAATGGCCCTCGGCGTCAGCCTCCAGGCGAACAGGCTTGGCCTGCGTATACCGCAAGAGCTTGAAATCATCGGTTTCGATGACATCCCACTTGCCGCGCTGGTGTCACCAGCCCTATCTACCGTTCACCAACCGATTGTTGAGAAGGGCCGCATCGCCGCTAATTTGCTGGCCGAGGCCCTGGAGAGCAGCAGGGCTGCAGAACGGGTGATGCTCCCTACCAGCCTTGTGCTGAGGGACTCTACTCGCTAGCGGCACCGCCCCACTCAAGGTGGTTGCCGAGCCACTGCTCACGTAAGTTTGTAGCTCTGACCTCGGGTCAGGCAATAACAGGAGGGTAGCAGAAATGAGCAGGCGCAAGCTGTACAGCGTAGTATTGATCATCTTTTCACTTCTCGTGCTGGGGCAGGGATACCTGTTTACGCCAGCGGCAGTTCACGCCACCCCGGTTTGCAACGCAACCGATGTCTCCAACAAGCAGAACTATGAGTCCGACACCGTTTACGAGCTGATGACCGACCGCTTCTCCGACGGCGACACGACCAACAACAACCCTTACAACAAGTCCAACAGCTACGACTCGACCCACACCGACATCAACAAGTTCTTCGGTGGTGACTGGCAGGGCGTTATCAACAATATCAGCTACCTCAAGAACCTGGGCGTCACCGCGATCTGGATTACCGCTCCCTACAACAACCTTGACGACGCCTACTTCCAGTCAAGCAACAGCACCTACTACAACGCCTATCACGGCTACTGGGCCAAGGACTACTTCGTGCCTGACGAGCACTGGGGCAACTGGGCGAAGTTCGACTCGCTCGTCTCCACCGCCCACACCAACGGCATCAAGGTAATTATTGACTACGCCCCCAACCACACCAATCAGACCGATAGCGTCGAGGCGGGCGGCTTCTACCGTAATGGCGTCCTCCAGGGTCGCTGGAACGCCGACACCAACGGCTACTTCCATCACCTGGGCAATCGCGGCGACAGCCAGACCTCGAAGTACGACTACGAGAACCGCGACCTGGCGAACCTCGCCGACTTCTCCACCGAGAACGGTGCAGTGCAGAACTATCTCACCGACTCGATCGACGTGTGGCTCAGTCACGGGGTTGACGGCATCCGCAACGATGCCACCCTGCACCAGAGCGACGCCTTCCGCACCGTCTTTGCCGATCATGTAAACTCTAACTCTAACCCCGTCTTCCACTTCGGCGAGTATTTCGTCTCCTCGCCCGACCCCAAGTACGACGACTACCGCACCTCACCTGACCGCACCGGCATCCAGATCCTCGACTTCGAGCTTGCCAATATCGCGCGCGGCGCCTTCGGCGACTTCAGCAAGACGATGGAGGACCTGAAGAACACGATTAACTATACTGCGAACGACTACACCTACGAGACCAAGGCGGTTACCTGGCTGGACAGCCACGACAAGGAGCGCATTGCCAGCCTGCAACCCAATCGCGGCATCGAACACGCCGCTCTCGCCTTCCTGCTCACCAGCCGCGGCACGCCGGTCATATACTATGGCACCGAGCAGTATCTGACCGGCATCAACGGTGATGCAGGCCGCGTCTGGATGTCGAGCTTCGACCAGACCACCACCGCGTTCAAACTGATCAAGAAGCTGTCCGATCTGCGCAAGTCGAACCCCGCAATTGACTATGGTGACACCACCTTCCGCTGGGACAACAATGACGTGCTGGTCTACGAGCGCAAGTTCTACAATAACATCGTAATGGTGGCGGTTAACCGCAGCGGCACCACCTACAACCTTACTGGCCTGCTAACCAGCCTGCCCAACGGCAGCTACAGCGATTATCTCGGCCACCTCCTTAGCGGCCACGACATTACGGTGAGCGGCGGGGCCATCCCTGCCTTCAACCTCGGCCCATCCGAGGTCAGCGTCTGGCAGTACAAGGCGCCGACCGCCTCTATCCCCGAGATCGGCGCGGTTGGCTCGACCATGGGCCGCAGTGGCGACCTGGTGACGATTGACGGCGATGGCTTCGGCGGGGTCAGTGGCACGGTCAACTTCGGCACGACCGCCGCGACCATCCAGTGCTGGGCTAACAACGAGATCAAGGTGAATGTGCCGGGCGGCGCCCCAACGGGGGTCAACAATGTGACGGTGGTAACCGGTGGTAACACCTCCAACACCTATACCTACACCGTACTGGGCGGGGCGCAGGTGCAGGTCATCTTCCACGAGAACGCCACTACCACTACTGGCCAGAACATCTACGTGGTCGGCAATATATATGAGCTGGGCAACTGGGATGCAACCAAGCCCTACGTCGCCTTCTGGAATCCCAGCTACCCCAACTGGTACCTACCAGTGAGTGTGCCAGCTGGCACCACTATCCAATTCAAGTTCGTCAAACGCGACGGCGTGGGCAACATCACCTGGGAGGGTGGCAGCAACCACAGCTACACCACGCCTGCTAGCGGTGCGGCAGACACACCATCCTATACCTGGCAGCCGTAGTCGTGAGCCTGGGGCGCCGCCCAGTGGCGCCCTCTTCCCCGGTAGAAAGGAGGGCGCGGTCAACCCCTACACTGGGGATTGACAGAAGACGTTATAATCACCGTTGTACAAGAAGTCAGGGCCACCTGGTGGGTGGCCATCCCACAGTTCGTCAGAGTAAACAAGTAGCAATACCCCAAGGAGGAAGGATACGAAGATGCGTAAGATGTTTCGAGCAATGCTGATGCTCATGGTTGCCAGCATGATGCTGGTAGCCTGCGGCGGCGACACCACGCCCACCGCCCAGCCCAGTCCGACCACCGCCGCAGCGGTACAAGCCGCGCCGACCAACACCACCGCAGCCGCAGTCATGACCTCAACCGTTGCCACCGCCGCGCCGACCGCAACCACCGCCGCCGCTGCCGCCGGCCCAACCCCGACCAAGCCCAAGCCAGTCGCCTCGAAGGAAGGCACCCTCACCATCTGGGTAGATGCCGGGCGGGTGCCAGCGATCACCGAACTGGGCAAACAGTTCACCGCCAAGTACAACGTGCCGGTGGTGGTGCAGGAACTCGGCTTTGGCGACATCCGCGACGACCTCAAACTCTCCGGCCCCGCCGGTGAAGGCCCCGACCTCATCATCGGTGCGCACGACTGGCTGGGCGAGCTGGTCTCCAATGGCCTGCTAGAGCCGCTCGATCTGGGAGCCAAGGCCGCGAGCTTCAACCCGGTTGCGGTCAAAGCCTTCACCTACAACGGCAAGCTGTACGGGATGCCCTACTCGGTCGAGGCCGTTGCCCTGATGTATAATAAGGATCTGGTGCCCACCCCGCCCAAGACCTGGGACGAATTGAAGCAGATCGCCAAGCAGCTCCAGGATGCGGGCAAGGTGGAGCAGGGCTACGTCCTGCAGCAAGGCGACCCATACCACACCGAGGCGCTCAACACCGGCTTCGGCGGCTACATTTTTGGCCGCAACGCTGATGGCAGCTACAACCCACAGGATGTCGGCCTCGATAGCCCCGGCGCGAAGGCCGCCGCTGCAGAACTCGATAGCATGGTCAAGCAGGGACTACTGCGTAAGGATGTCACCGCTGACCTGATGAACAGTATGTTCCAACAGGGCAAGTCGGCGATGATGATTACCGGTCCGTGGGCGCTGGGTGACGTGCGCAAAAGTGGCATCCACTACGGTGTCGCTAAGATCCCGACGATGAAGCAAACCCCGCGCCCGTTCGTCGGGGTGCAGGGCTTCATGGTCAGCGCCTTCGCCAAGAACAAGCTGCTGGCCAAGACCTTCCTCACTGAGTACGTCGCCACCGATGACGCGATGATGGCGCTCTACAAAGCGGTGCCTGCTAGCATGGCGTGGCTACCGATTAAGGACAAGATCAACGACCCCGACCTGGCAGTGTTCGCCGCCTCCGCCTCCGACGGCGACCCGATGCCCGCCATCCCGCAGATGTCCTCGGTGTGGGATTCGTGGACTAAGGCGATTGTCCTGATCTTCCAGCAGCAGCAAGCTCCAGATAAGGCGATGGACGATGCAGCCAAAGCAATCCGCGACAAGATCGCCAGCTCCAAGTAGCGGTAGTCCAGGCCAGGGTGGGGCGACCGGCCCCACCCACCGCTTCCGTGAATCGTGGCCGTTGATGGTGGGCCTCGCGGTGGTAGATGCCTTCGCCCTCTTCCTCGCCTCCGCGGTGATCATCAACGGCAACAGCCTGGCCGCGATCGTCATCCTGGTCATCACGGCGCTGCTCAACTGGGTGTTCCTCTCCGATCGGCTCTACCCCATCCGCTGGCTCTCCCCTGGACTGGTGCTTATGGCGATGCTGGTGCTATACCCGCTCGTCTCCACTGTCTACGTCGCGCTTACCAATTACAGCGACGGTCACCTCCTGAGCAAGGATCAGGTAATCGCCCAGCTTGTGGGCCAGTTCTATCAGCCCAAGGATGCCGCCAGCTACAAGCTAACCGTCTATCGCAACGCCGCTGGTGACTTCCTGCTGCTGCTTGACGACCAGCAGGGTCACGTCTTCACTGGTACGCAGAAGGATGGCCTGAGACCCTATACTCTGGCAGGCCCGCCGCCCGCTGCCATCGGCGACTACCAGAAGCTGGAGACGGCTCAGACATTCCAGTATCTAACCGCCCTATCTAAGATCGAGATTAGCGGCAACGGCAGGCAGGTACGGGTGACCGGCCCTGATGCAGCCCAGGAGCTGCTGCCCAAGTACACCTACAACCAGCAGAGCGACACGCTCACCGACGGCCAAACCGGCGTGGTCTACAAGCCGGTGACTGGCAACTTCACTGCCCCTGACGGCAGCCAACTCAGCCCCGGCTTCACCGCGGTGGTGGGCTTTGGCAACTTTGCCAAGGTATTCACCGACCCGAACGTGACCGGACCATTCATCGGCGTGTTTCTCTGGACGGTGGTGTTTGCGGCTGGTACCGTCTTCTTCGCCTTTACCGTCGGTCTCGGTCTCGCCCTAGTGTTCAATGATCAGAAGCTGCCATTCAAGAGCCTGTTCCGCTCGATTTGCATCCTACCCTATACCATCCCTGGCTTTATCAGCGTGCTAATCTGGGTCGGCCTGCTCAACCCTTACTATGGCCCGCTCAGTCTGGCAATCAAGAGCATTGCCGGGGTTGCGCCCGACTGGTTCTCCAATGGCACCTTGATAAAAATCGCCATCCTCTTGATTAACACCTGGCTGGGCTTCCCTTATATGATGCTGCTCTGCCTCGGCGCGCTGCAGGCCATCCCCAGCGATATGTATGAAGCTGCCGACCTCGACGGGGCCAGTCCATGGGCCAAGTTCCGCTACCTCACCTTGCCGCTGCTGCTGGTCTCGGTCGGCCCGCTGCTCATCGGCGCGTTCGCCTTCAACTTCAACAACTTCACCGTGATTGATCTGGTTAACGAGGGCGGGCCACCCATTCCCGGCGCGAACACCCCGGCGGGGCAGAGCGACATCCTCATCTCCTATACCTACCGCCTGGCCTTCGCCGGCGGCAAGGGTGCCGACTTCGGCCTCGCCTCGACCATCGCGATCTTCATCTTCGCTATCATCGCCCTAATCACAATATTTAACTTCCGCTTCACCAAGCAGTTGGAGGAGGTAATGAGCTGATGTCCTCGACCGATGTACGCGAGGCGGCGGAGGCCAGGGCCGCCGCTCACGCCGCGAAGCGCTACCGCTCCGTGACCGCCAGCCGCCGTATCAACCTCGGCATCAAGCTGCTCGTCGCCCTGCTGGCGGCAGTCTTCTCGCTCTACCCGCTGCTCTGGATTGTCTCCGCCGCGCTCAGTCCCTCCAACTCGCTGGTCAATCAGACGCTGGTACCGCCGGGCGCGACCCTCGACAACTTCGTGCGCCTATGGACCGACCCGCAGCATCCCTTCCTACTCTGGCTTTGGAACTCGATACTGGTCTCCGCTATCACCGCAATTATTGTGGTTTCGCTCTGCGCGCTGGGCGCTTACGCCTTCAGCCGCTTCCGCTGGCGGGGGCGGCGTACCGGCCTGCTCGCGATCCTGCTGGTGCAGCTCTTCCCCAATATCCTGGCGATCACCAGCCTGTTCCTGCTCTTGCAACAGATCGGCAAGATCCCCGGCCTCGGCTGGCTGGGGCTGAACACCCACGGTGGGCTGATCCTGATCTATAGTGCGGGGGCGCTCGGCTTCAACACTTGGCTGATGAAGGGCTTCTTCGACAGCATCCCGCGTGAGCTTGACGAGTCGGCCAAGATCGATGGCGCATCGCAGTTCCAGGCGTTCCGCTACGTCATCCTGCCGCTGGCCCGCCCCATTCTAGCGACGATGGCGATCCTCAGCATCATCGGCACCTACGCCGACTTCCTGGTCGCCCGTGTGATGCTGCGCAGCAGCGATGAGTACACCCTGGCGGTAGGCCTGACCCTATTCATTCGCGGCCAATATGAGCGCGAATGGGGCGTGTTCGCCGCCGCCGCGCTAGTGGGGGCGCTACCGGTCGTGCTGATTTTCCTCGTCTTGCAGCGGCAGCTGATCGGCGGACTGGCCCGCGGCGCGGTCAAGGGCTGAGCCGATTTTGGAGTTGGAGTTACTGGGATGGATTCCTTGACTGACGACATCAGCCTAGCGGCGGCGCGACAAGTGCGCGGCGGCACCTTGCCCCACGTCCCCCCTCCTGCCGCCCCGCTCTCAACCAGAGTAAGGCTCGAACTGGTGGCCGATGAGGACAGCTATCCGGAGGCAGTCTTCACCGACCCGCGCCGCGAACACGGCTGGCGGGTGGCCTTGACCGAGGGTAAGTCGCCCGGCCACTGGTATACCGAGATACTCTTGCCCCAGGAGCCAACCCTGCTCCACTACCATTTCGTGCTGGCCGATGGCACCATCTTGCGCGAACGGCGGCAGAACGAAGGGGTAGAGCAGCCGCTGTTCGGCGTGTGGCAGGAGCAGGACTTCCACATCGCCGTCTACCAGCCTGCCAGCCCGCCGCCGGATTGGGTGCGCGGTCAGGTAGTATACCAGATCTTCCCCGACCGTTTCGCCCGCGGCGACGCTGAGAATATCCACAAGGGCGGCAACACCTATCAGCACCCAACGCTCTACCTTGATTGGGACGCGCCGCCCGAACATCCGCCGCGTGGCCGCGACTTCTACGGCGGCGATCTGCGCGGGGTAATTGGCAAGCTCGATTACCTGAAGGCGCTAGGCATTACCTGCATCTACTTCACCCCTATCTTTGCCTCGCCCACCAACCATCGCTACGATGCGCTCGACTACCTGAAGATTGACCCACGCCTCGGCACTGAGGATGATCTGCGTGAACTAATCGCCCGCGCTGGCGAACGCGGCATCCGCATCCTGCTCGATGGCGTGTTCAACCACTGCTCCAAGGACAGCATCTATCTCACTGCCGCCCGCGCCGACAAGCTCTCCCCCTACTACCGCTGGTTCAACTTCAGCAACTGGCCGGACGAGTGGGTCGGTTGGGTGGGGGTGAAGACTATGCCGGAGTTCGTCGAGTGTCCTGAGGTGGAGGAGTTCTTCTTCGGCAACGATGGGGTAGCGCAGCACTGGCTATCATACGGCATCGCTGGTTGGCGCACCGACGTCACCCCCTGGATGAGCGACGAGTTCTGGGCGCGCTTCCGCCACGCTGTGCGCCGCGCCTATCCTGAGGCCTACCTGGTCGCCGAGGATTGGGGCGATGCCACTCCCCGCTTGCTGGGAACGAGCTTCGACGCGACCATGAATTACCGCTTCGGCTACTCGGTAGTCGGCTTCGCCGCAGGCAGGCTCTCACCCGCCGAACTGGACGATCGCCTGGAGACGCTGCGGCGCGACACCCCGCCCGCCAACTTCCACGCCCAACTGAACCTGATCGGCTCACACGACACCGCGCGAGCATTGACCACGCTGGGCGGCAGCGCGCAGCGCCTGATGCTGGCAGCCGCCTTCCAGCTTGCCTACCCCGGCGTGCCGATGATCTACTACGGCGACGAAGCGGGCAGCGAGGGCAGCTACGCAGAAGGCGGTCGCCGCCCCTATCCCTGGGGTGCAGCAGACGAGCGGCTGCTTGACTTCTATAAACGTGCGATCAACGCCCGCCGCCAGAGCGCCGCCCTCAGCTACGGTGATGTGCGCACCGTCTGGCTCGATGAGCGCGGCGGTTATGGCTTCGTCCGCGAGGTTGATGGTGAGATGGTCATTGCCCTGTTCAACAGCAGTGCCAGCCCGCTCAGGGCCGCGGTCGCGCTGGCGGCGGACGCCCTTGCTGGCCAGTGGCAGGACCTGCTGGGCGGGCTACCTGCTACGATAGCCACCGATGGGGTTCTCAGCGTCACCGTGCCCCCTTTCGGCGCTGCCTGGCTAATCGCTGGGGAGAGCCGCGCCGCAGGGTAACGCGCCGCTTGCTAGCCTGCCGCTCTTTGGTCGATAATCAATCGCTGACCAGCGGCATCTTCATCTATCTTGACAGAAGATGGAATCAGCGGTTATTATTGCAGACAAAGATCATTGTCTGACATTTTGCCGCATGGTGATTAATAAGGTAAAGAAGACTTGAAGGCAACCGATCTGTCAACCGTCAACCCCAACGACACCATCAACCTTGCCATTCTGCCAGGCGGGTTGCCCTACGATAATTGGCTACGGGGTAAGAGTGAGCGCACCCGGGTGCTATATCGGCAAGTCTTTGGGGGGTTTGTTAACTACCTTGCCAGCCAGGGCAAGTCACCTGTTTGCGATAAGGGCAATGCTGGCGATATTGCCATAGAGGCGCAGCGCTGGTCGACCGCCAGCGAAGTAGGCAAGCAACCGCGGTACATAGGTTGGCGGTCGCCTCAAGTTGGTATTCTTACTGGCTGAATGAGGGCAAGCTGCCCATTAACCCGATTAGGCTGATCAATCGGCACGGATTAAAGGTAGCACCTTATCTTAATGCCCGCCCGCTCCGCTCCGCCGACCTTGCGGCCCGCCTAAAGAAGATACCCCTCTCGACCGCGATTGGGAAAAGAGATTATGCTATCATTCAGGTGTTCTTGCAGTGTGCCAGGCGGCGAGTTGATGTGGCGAGCCTGACCCTTGCAGATGTTGCCGAGGAAGACGGCGCCCGGATACACCTAACATTTAGAGCCTGTTCAGAAATTGACGATAACCCTGGTCACTTGGTAGAATCAGGGTATGAATAAGCGACAAGTATACAACAGCGACCTAAGCGATGCTGAGTGGCAGACCATTGCGCCCTTGTTGCCGCCACCGGCTCGGCGCGGACGCAAGCCCAAATACCAGCTGCGACGTGCAAGACCGCGACGGAGCGCAACTGGTGTTTGACTGCGCCAAGCGCCAGGGCTGGTCGCGCTTGCAGCTAGTTTGGGCTGACGGGGCTACGCTGGTCAGCTAATCGCTTGGCTAGCTGGTTATTGCGGCTGGCTGCTGCAAATCGTCAAGCGCAATGATGAGCTTAAGGGTTTTAAGCTGCTGCCGCGCCGCTGGGTAGTAGAGCGTACCTTTGGCTGGCTGGGGCGCTATCGGCGCCTGAACAAAGATTATGAGCAACTAACTAGCAGCAGCGAAGCGATGGTCTATCTTGGTATGATTAGGCTGATGCTTCGCCGTCTCAACCCTTAACTAATTTCTAAACAGGCTCTAAGTTCGGCATCTCGACTCCTCAAGCCCAGCGCGACCTACGGGAGCTGGTTGAGCGCAGTTTGCTAGAGCGTATAGGTAGGGCTAATAACACCCTCTATGTGCTGCACAGGCAACTGGGCTCCGCTAACAAACAAGATGATGTGATGTGATGCGATCTGATGCGATAGCAATAAAGAAAACATGGACATCTAGCCGCCAGACAGACTGAGCGCTGGCTACTGTCAACTAAACACGAAGACCGCCGGGCCTGTTACAAGCAGGACACCAACGGGCTACACCCATCATCGTTGGAGTAAGCAGCGGTGCCTGGCGGCGCAATTATACCACTTTGCGTTGTTCAAACCCACTTACCATCAAAGTAGGGGGGCTATCTTTATGCCCGCAGGAAGCAAGCAGGGATACAGCAAAAGCTGACCTGCTTGCCAGATCCGGGATTAGCCGATCGGCACGGTGAGCGCAAGGATCTTCAGGATTACTACCAAATCCGCACAATTCATGCCTTAGCGTGCGTAAGTGATGGTAGTAGTTGTAAGCAGGTTGTAGCTGTCCGCAACATAGATGAATGAACTGAGCGACGGTGTCGTCTGCATTGAAGCAGAACCTTGAAGGTAAGATTTGCCGCTACTCCCACCCCCACAGGCAGTCAGGACCGCGCTAACCATTAGTAGTAGTGCGAGGCGGATGATAAAACGCTTACCCAACTTGTACATAACATTGCTCCCCATTTGCGACTATATGCGCCAGCCTAGAGGTAGTCAGCCCTGCGCTGTAGCACCGTCGTGCGTCTTAGTGAAACCAAATCGTTTATAGCGCCAGAGTATGTTATATACGAGAGCGGGGGAGGGACGGATCCTTCCTCCCAGATTATGTCATCCGCTTTGCGGTCTAGTGAGAAGAACTGCACGGCCTACCATGCGCGGCACCCCGCACCGCCCGCGCTGCAATCCACTGAAGGCGGGCGCGGCTGGGCCACGCCAGGCTCACAGACTACTGGCCGCTACCTGACCGCCCTACGCGCCGGTGATAACCCACATGGCGAGCAGCCAGCCGTGATGTTTGGCACTGATGGTGTTGAATACTGGGGGTATCCTTTGGTATGTCATCGAGTGGTATGTCATCGAGTGTTGAGTGACGGCGTTTAGCTCGGAAGTAATCGAGCTAGCGGCACAGCCATTTTTGGGTATAGGGGCGACTATAAACCTCTCACTTGCCCAGGTTTGTTATAATCAGGCTATGAACAGATTTCTTCTGGTACTGGTCGAGCCTGAGCTTGACGGCGACGAAGCGCGCATCAAGGCGCGGGTCGCCGAGCTGATGAAAAACCAGCCGCCGCATACCCCCACCTGAAGTTGGGGGTTAGGCGTGCCAGTCGGTGAATAGGCCGATATAGCTTGCCATTTACGCTCAAATGTGCTATAATACCGTTGTACATTAACAGCAAAATAGTGTTTGGGCGTTCCGTGCTAAATCGTTCGCGCGGGTAAAAGCACTAACGTACCTTGTTATATGTGCGGCCCGAAACAGTGGTTCTCTTGAGGTCAAACTCGCCGCTGTGGGTTCAACCAAACTTAGGCTGGGAACCAGCCTGCATAATGAGCCCCGGCTCAAAGTGCGATGCTCACCCGTTTACGGGTGGGTAGTTCACTGCCAACACGTTGAAGGGAATCACCGCCCGCCAGGTGTTCAAGCAGTTTCCTGAGTTTAAGAAGCAAGAGTTTTGGGGCGGTAATCTTTGGAGTAGGAGTTTCTACGTTGGCAGCGTTGGCGATATGAGCGAGGACACCGTTCGCAAGTACATCGAACTGGGGCAGGGGCAAATATAGATGCTCATTCGTAAAACATTCAAATATCGCATCCTCGACCCCAGCAAACAAGTATCTAGCAAACTTGACTGGGTGTTGTGGAAGCTGCGTACCCTGTACAACGATGCGCTGACCGAGCGACGGTTGGCTTATTCCATGCGCGGGGTAAGCATCAGCTATTACGACCAGGCCAACCAGCTTCCAGAGATTAAAGAAGCACTGCCCGAATATGCCGAGATTGGCAGCCATGTGCTGCAAGATACCCTGCGCCGTCTGGACAAGGCGTTTCAAGCCTTCTTTCGCCGTGTCAAGCGCGGTGAGAAGGCAGGCTTCCCCCGCTATCAGGGTAGAGGGCGGTTCGACAGCTTCACCTACCCTGACATCGCAGGCTGGAAGCTGGAAGGCGATGTACTTACCCTCAGCAAGATTGGTACGCTCAAGATTAAGCTGCACCGCCCAATCGAGGGCAGGATTAAAACCGTAACCATCAAGCGCGAAGGTGAACACTGGTGTGCCTGCTTTAGCGTTGAAATCCAGCAAGAGGTTGCCCCTGTTGCCATCAAGCGCGAAGTTGGCATAGACATGGGCTTGGAGAAGTTCGCCACCTTGTCTAATGGTGAGCAGATTGCCAACCCCCGCTTCTTCAGGTTGAGCGCGGACAATCTGGCGGTCAAACAACAAGCGTTGTCCCGTTGCGTTCGTGGCTCTAATCGCCGCAACAAGGTACGCAAGCAAGTGGCAGCCTGGCATCGCAAGGTTGCCAACCAGCGACGAGACTTCCAACACAAATTGTCGCGCCGCTTGGTAGATACTTACGATGCTATCTACGTTGAAGATTTGCAAATCACGAACATGAGCAAACGCGCCAAGTCGAAGGTTGACGAAGCTGCCACTGATATTCAAGGTGAAACTGTTTACGCTCATAATGGTGCATCCTCGAAGTCGGGACTGAACAAGTCCATTGCTGATGCTGGTTGGGGATACTTTCTTCAGATGCCAACTTACAAAGCTGCAAACGCTGGCAAGTTGCTACTGAAGGTGAACCCCAAATATACCAGCCAAGCCTGTTCGGGTTGCGGTACTGTGGTCAAGAAGGAACTATCAACCCGTTGGCACTCTTGCGAGTGTGGGGTAGAGCTTCACCGTGACCACAATGCCGCACTGAATATTCAAAGGCTAGGAACTAGCCCGCGTCTAAGTTCTGCTTAGATGCGATGCTCACCCCTTCAGGGGTGGGTAGTTCACGGCTCCTTACTCCAGCGAACTGTTGTGGACAGAACACATCGCCGAGTGCATGAGGGATAAGTGTACTGACCCTAGTCATGTGCGCTTCAACCGCTTCGCCAAGTGGGACTGGTACGTCATCGGCGGCGATTACGACGGTCTGATCATCGGTGACGAGCATTCGGAGCCAGCAAGCCCAGGCGGGTGGAAACTAGGACGAAACGTCAGGCAGGTGAAAGACTTGCCGGAAGACGTCGCCTACTGGTCGATCCTCACCCCAGATGGCTGGTTTGACAACCCTAGCCCGGACATCCACCCCATAGATGAAATACTCCGCGAGTGGCTTGGCCTCAGCACCCGCCTGCTCGGTCGCTACCCGAACTATCTCGCGGTTGGTATCCACTGTCATAGCTGACAATCCCTTATTAGCATACCCAACCCTTTGACCAAGCAATGCCCGGTAGCCAAAGGCTGCGCTCAACTATGTATCTCCTTCTCTGTACCGCTGCTCAAACCTTCCACCACGTCTTCTAGCGTACCCCCGCCACGAGTACCAGATGTACACAGCTACCTGTGTCCGATGATCGGACAAACACGGCTAGTTGTAGCCAATGATCTAGTAAGTTGCCCTATATGGCGCTTCGCAACCAGGCGGGTATTCACAACTTATACCTAGCTCGACCTCTGTCCGATTATCGGACATCGAGCTGATCGCCCAGGTCATTCCAGTTTGACAACGGCTACTCCAAGCGTATATAATCGATGGTAGAGATGTAAAAATGTGCGGCGATGGGGAGAGACTGTCCGATTATCGGACAGTGCAGGACCCGCGCCATTGTCCGATAATCGGACAGAGGATGGCATCGGCCGGGAAGAGGAGAGGGGCGCAGGCATGATCGTTATCGCGGTGAGCAACCCGAACAAGGGAGGGGTGGGCAAGACCACTACCGCAATCTCAACCGGCGCGGCCCTGGCGCAGATGGGGTTTAGCGTTCTGCTAGTAGATCTCGATAAGCAGACCCACGAGACGAAGTGGCTGGGGGTAAGGACCAAAGGCGCGCGCACCATTTACCACCTGTTCGACGAGTGTATCTCCGCCCTTCATGATGGGGAGAAGCT
>QHBQ01000024.1 GCA_003243865.1 Candidatus Chloroheliales bacterium
GTTTATCTTAATCTTCAGCCACTCAGGGCGGCGTTCCTTCGGGTCAATCGGCATTGACTGGTCTCCGTTTCTGGTCATCCTACCTTAGCGTAGATACAACCATAGTATACCCTCCACCGCAGCGGGCTGTCAACCATCAGGGCCGCAGGTAGATAGCAGTGTAGGTGTGTTCGTCGCCCCTCATTTCGTCCCCTCGCTAGTCATGGTTATCTTCTTAAAGCCTATTGCCAGCATCCGTTTTTTGCCGCTTGGATCTGGAATCGCTCCCTCATTAGGGTGGAAAACGATGTGATTCATGCCAGTCCGCAAATTAATAGTGAGCGTCAACGGAATCTGCGCAACTCCCACTTCCTGGCTGGCAATCAGGCTACCGTTGAGGGACACATCAAGATGACGTAGAGTGTTAATACTATAAATAGTTGTAGTAAGATGAGCGGTGACTGGCGAAGGGGACCAAATGCCAAGAACCGAGTCACCTGTACTCCATCGCCAGCTTCCTTCTCTAACAGAGTGTTCCGGCGAGTTCCAGCCAGCGCCGAACTCAAGCGCAGGCGGCGGCACAGTTAGCGGCGCGGTCACGGTGTAGATGGTGAGATTGCCGTCACGTTCTGGCTGCACGTTCGGCCAGATTTGATCAATCACCTGCTGTAGCTGGGGCCGCGCGTTCGGGTCGGTGGCCTCAAAGATATTCTCATGAATTACCAGATAGCGGATGTTGAAGTAGTGCAGCACTGCCATGCCAGTCGCGCTCAGGTTGCGGTCAATAATGTCATCTTGCTCCGCCAGCTTGCCGGTGAAGTAAAGCTGCCGCACCGCCGGGGTCTCCGCCATGAAGGGATAATCATAGTGGCGCGAGGTGTAACCGTTGAGCATTTTCTGTTGGTGGGTGGTCTGGTAATACATATACAGCGCGGGGTCGCTCGGCAGCTCCATAATCGCGTAACTGCCAGGCGGGTCGTTGGCAAGTCGGCTGAAGAAGGTGGGCGTGGTAGGCTGGAGCAGCGGCTGACCGCCAGCGGGGATGGCCTCGATCACCATCAGGGCGACAAGGAGGATTGGCAGGGCGGTGAGCAGCGCCTTCCGCCAGCCCTGTACCGCCCGCCGCTGCATCAGGTAATCGAGGGCAATCGCGGCGAGCAGGCCAACGTAGAGCATCCCCATTATACTGTAGCGGCTGGCGATGCGGGCGATGCCACCGATTACTGGCAGCTTATCGAGCAATAGAAAGGGCAGCGGGATAGTTGGCCCATCTGCGCCGCCGAGGTGAGCAAGCGACTCTTCGCCGCCGGGCTGCAGCTTGAGGTAGGGGCCGAGTGCAAGGGTGAAGAAGAACAGCGCACCGAAGGCGAGGAAGATTGCCAGGCTACGGCTGCGTCGCTGGCGGCTGGCAACTACCAGCCCGCCGAGGGCAAGCAACCCGGCTACTACGCTGATGTACCAGCTTGAGTCATTAACCGCGGGCGTACCCCAGAGCAGCGAGGGGCCGGGGCGGAATAGGCCGGGCAAGTCAATAGCGTTGTAGATCAACGTGTTCATGGGCGCGGTAAGCTGTGGCTCACTGCGCAATTCCTGTATCATCGGCAGCAGCGCCCAACTGACTGCCAGCGCAAAGCTGCCGATCGCAATTGCAAGCTGGCGCCCGATCAGCAGCCGCACTGCCCAGCCCTCCCGCCAGCGCACGATCAGCGCGTACAGCCCAATCAGCGTAGCGAATATAAGCAGATAAAGCCCATAATACCAGGTCTGCTGCGAGGCCAGCACGATGAAGAACCCTGCGACTAGGGCGTGGAATATTGGCGATGAGGAGATCCTCTGCCACCGCTGGTGCGGCGCGCCCCCACCCCAACCCCCCCCCGAAATGAGGGAGGGGGTTTGAATTGTCTCCCTTGATGTGGGGGTAGGAGGTTGAATTGTCTCCCTTGATGTGGGGGAGGGGGTTCGAATTGTCTCTCCCGAAATTGGGGAGGGAGATTTAACGACTCCCACACCGAGAACGGCGCGGAGCAGGAAGAGCGCGGCGAAAGGCAACCACTCGATGCTCATCAACTCTAGCTGGCCGAGGCGGGCGAAGCTCGCTTCACCCGCGCTGTAGGCGAAGGCGATGCCAGCGGCGATGCAGGGCAGCAGTGGCGGTTCGCGGTCGGGGTTGATTAGCCTCAGCACGTAGCGGGCGAGCAGGTAAGCGCCGAATCCTGCCATCGTCAGGTTGAAGAGCACAAGGATGTTGAAGGTGGGGATGAGGCCGAACAGCGCCTGCAAAGGGATGGAGATGAGGCCACCAAGCTGGTTGAGGGCGTGGAAGCGTAGGCTCGCGCCATCAGGGTAGAAGATGTAATCGGTGTGGAACGGCGAGGTGTGCAGCACAGTCAGCGCGTGCTTCATCCACCAGATGTTCCATAGATGCTGCCAGATGTCGCCGCTTCCGCCCGCGCTGATTACATGGTCGCCGAAGTTCAGCAGCAGCGGCCAGGTGAACAGCACGGTGAGCGCGAAGCAGATGACCAGGGGGAGTAGATAAGTGAGGAGTGAGGAGTGAGGAGTGAGGAGTTGTGTGGTCACAGCAGGGTCGCTGGTGGACGGCTGCGCATCGTTAGTGATGTTGCTGTTGATTGGTGGCTCGGTGACTGTGTGCGGTATGCTCATGCCTGCGATTATAGCATAGGCGCGGAAAGTTGCCAAAGTGATTTGCTGAAGTGGCGGTTTGGCTATTGACAGAACCGCCAAGATAATGTACAATTCGATCAGTAATTGAACGTTCGTTTAATAATCTCTGGGAGGTGGCACGATGAGCAGCAACGAGCAGGGGCCAGCGGTGGAGGTGGCAGGGCT
>QHBQ01000481.1 GCA_003243865.1 Candidatus Chloroheliales bacterium
CGCAGCATCCGCCACAAGGCGGTTGCTACCTTCATCGTGGAGAAGGGAACGCCGGGGTTTAGCGCGGGCAAGAGCGAACATAAGCTCGGCATCCACGGCAGCAACACGGTAATGCTGTACTTCGAGAACTGCCACATCCCCAAAACACAGCTACTCGCCCCGCCCGGCGAGGGCTTCAAGCTGGCGATGAAGACGCTCGATGGTGGGCGCATTGGCGTCGCGGCGCAGGCGGTGGGCATCGCTCAGGCCGCGCTCGACTACGCCGTCAAATATGCGCAACAGCGTACTGCCTTCGGCAAGCCGATTGCCGACCTGCAAGCGATCCAGTTCAAGATTGCCGAGATGGCCACCCGCACCACCGCTGCCCGCCTGCTCACCCTACAGGCTGCCGACTTCAAGCAGCGCGAGTTGCCCTACACCGAGCAGGCAGCGATGGCGAAGCTGTTCGCCTCGGAGGCCGCTACCTTCGTCACTCATCAGGCGGTACAGATCCTGGGCGGCTACGGCTACCTGCGCGAGTATCCGGTCGAGCGCCTCTACCGCGACGCCCGCATCACCGAGATCTACGAAGGCACCAGCGAGATCCAACATCTGGTCATTGCCGGGCAGGAATTGAAGGCGCGGAAACCGGCGACTGAGTTAACAAATTCAAGCTAGTGTTTACGCTACCACCTTCGACTGGCGCGGAATCAGGTAGTAAAGAGTGAACGGCAAGCTGATTGCCCCAGTGATGATATCGTTCCAGAAGGCATACGGTTCAGCGTTCTTGCCTGCCGGTATCGTACCGAGGATGGTGGGATTATTGCCAAAGACAAACGGCAGGACGAGCAGGGCGATGCTGAGGAGCAGCATACCGTAGAGCGAGACGTGGCCCAGGGTGAAGCTGCCCAGGCTAACCTTCCAGCCGTACATACAGCCAATGGTGAAGAGTATCAGCAGCACGCCGTAGATAATGTCGGCGATACCCGCCGGCTCGCCTTTGTCCCAGATAGAGGGCAGGCCGGTACCTAGCGGCCAGGAGATGAACGGCCAGACGATCAGCCAGATGCCGCCAGCGAAGCCGCCGAGCGCGCCGATGATATACGAGGGGGTAGGTCCGCGTTTGGTTATTGCCGCCACTGTGCTAGCTCCTTTCGCGCCAAGCGCATGAACAATGAACTCGATTAAGTTGTACGTAAGCGCACCGCCTTGCGCTCTTTTCGGCTGTCTTTGGTTGTGTTGATGATTCACATTTTAGCACTGGTTATTAGCCATGTCAAATGTACGTCCAGGGAGACGAAAAAGATGCAGTGATGGAGGCACGATTATTGTAATTAGGGCATAAATATGGTAAAATTAGATACAACCGATATTGCGTGCTGGCCCGCACGGCGCGGGCCATATGTATTTTCAACAGGGCTTGGGCATAACTTGTTGTTACGGATGATATATCAATCCTTCTGGTGGAGCTTGCTTGGCTAACAACATCCTGATCATATCGGACATCCACGCCAACCTGGCCGCCTTGCAGGCGGCAGTCGCCGACTTTACCACCCAGGCTGGCAAACCTGCCGCCGTCTGGTGCATGGGCGACATCGTAGATTATGGCGCGGAACCGAACGAAGTAATCGCCATGCTACAAGAGTACCCCACTATCTGCGTGGCGGGCAATCACGAACTGGCGGTGTTGGGGCAGGAGGAAGTGGCGATGTTCAACCCCGACGCCCGCAAATGCGTGGCCTGGACGCAGCAGCACCTCAATGCCGATAGCTTCACCTACCTGCGCGGCCTCCCACGCCACATCACCGTCGCCACCGACAACGCCGACTTCACCCTGGCGCACGGCAGTCCCCGCGACCCTGTTTGGGAGTATCTGCTGGCGAGTGAAGAGGCGGCGGACAACTTCATCGTGATGGAAACCACGCACGGGCTAATCGGCCACAGCCACCTTCCCCTCTTTTTCAAGATGATCCAGCTTGATAAGAAGACTGCGGGCGTGGGTCGCGCGCTCGGCGAACACGACGATGTGCTGAAGGTGGGCAACTACCAGACCGACGAGCGGCTGCTGGTCAACCCCGGCGGCCTCGGCCAGCCGCGCAACGGCGACCCGCGTGCTTCGTATATAATCTATGATACGGAGGCCGCGACAATGCGCTACCGCCGCGTGGCCTACGATATCAAGGCGACGCAGGCGAAGATCAGGGCAGCTTCGCTGCCGGAGCGGTTTGCCAGGCGGCTGGAACGCGGAACGTAAAGGAATAATGGACAGTTCAAGTACAATCTCATCACCCCTGGCGCGGCTGCATAGTCTTGCCGCCGAGCTAGCGATACCAATTGACCCCTGGCTGGGCCTGATAATCGTGTTGATTTCCATAGTTGGCGTGGCATTCTTTTCTAGCTCCGAGGCGGCGTTGATTTCGGTAAGCTCGGTGCGTATCCGTTACCTTGCCGAGCAAGGCAATCGCGCCGCGCAAACAGTCGAAAAACTGACCAGGCAACATAGCAAGCTGTTCGCTACCATCCTGCTGACCGAGAACGCGCTGATCATCTTTGCCTCCTCGATCGCAACGGTAATTGCGGTTAGCTGGCTGGGCAGTGCGAACACTGCAACTGCAACGCTGCTGGCCACGCTCTTCGATGTCACCTTCGTGGTGATATTTGGCGAGATCACCCCCAAAACGCTGGCCGCACAGCACGCCGAGCGCTGGGCGCTGGTGGTAGCCCGCCCGATCAGCCTTTGGCTGAGGGTAATCACGCCGGTGATTTGGGCCTTTACTCGTGTTACCGATGGCATGATTCGGCTGTTTGGCGGCGATAGCCACAACCAGTCGCCCTTCGTCACCGAAGAAGAGATTCGGATGCTGATCAACATCAGTTCCAGTGAGGGGCGAATGAAGCAGGCCGAGGGCCACCTGCTGCAGAACGTGTTCAAGTTCGGCGACCGCCAGGCCCGCGAGGTGATGACCCCGCGTACCAGCATTGACAGCGTGGAGGCGGATGCGACGGTGCGCGAATTCCTGACTGAGTTTGCCGAACATGGTCACTCCCGCTGGCCGGTGGTGCGCGAAGACCTCGATGATGTTGTTGGCATCCTCTACGTCAAGGATGTGCTACTGGCCCTGGCAAACCCCGGCAAGCCGATCCTGGGATTGAACATCAAGCCTTCGGCACCGGACAGCGGTGACATTGAGCAGCAGCGTCAGGCCATCCTTGACGCCCAGGTAGTCAGCCTGATGCGCAATGCCCACTTCACCCCAGAGACCAAGCCAGTACGCGACCTGCTTGCTGAGATGCGCGATCGTAAGGTGCAGGTAGCAATCCTGGTGGATGAATTTGGTGGCACCGCCGGGATGGTGACAATCGAAGATATGCTGGAGGAGATCGTCGGCGAATTGCAGGATGAGCTTGACGAGGAGGGCAGCCGCTACGTTGCAGTTAACGAGACCACTATGCTCGCCGATGGGCAGATGCGGGTGGAGGAGGTCAACCACGCCTTCAACACCACCATCCCCGAAGGTGACGACTACGAAACGTTGGCAGGATTCGTGCTGCAAAAGCTGGCGCACCTGCCACGCAAAGGCGAGTACACCGACTATGGCAACCTTCGCATCGAGGTAGACGATGTGGAAGGCACGAAGATTAAGAAACTCAAACTTACCAAGCTCTAGGAGGGGCAAACAATGATTGACCCAAGAGGCGAACCATGGGGGATTGCCCATGTGCTGATTGCAGTGAAGGACGGAGAAAGTGACGTTGACGCGCTGAAGTTGAGCTTCGGCGTGGCGCGCAAGTGTCGTGGGCGAGCAACTGTCCTTTATGTAATCGAGGTGCCGCAGGCGCTGGCCCTCGATGCTGAGATGCCAGACGCAGTGGCGAAGGGCGAACTCGCTTTGCAGTTCGCCGAGCAGTTGGCCGTAGATTACGACCTGGAGATTGACGCGGAGATAATCCAGGCGCGGCAAATCGGCCCGGCCATCGTTGACGAAGTTGCGGTACGCCACGCTGACCTGGTAGTGATGACCGCGCACCTGCATCGCAGGCCCGGCGAGTTCGATATGGGCAAGACGGTACCCTACGTGCTGATCAACGCGCCGTGTCGCGTTTGGGTTTGCCGCGCCCCCATCTCCGCCGAGCAGCGCAATCCCTATCACTCTAGCGCGATGACCACGGTGAAGTAATCGCCCCCAGATAAAGAGGAGAGAGAATAATTTATGCGAGCAGTAATCATGGGCTGTGGGCGGGTTGGCTCACGCCTTGCCAAGCTACTGACCAAACAGGGGATGGAAGTTTCGGTGATTGACGAGAATACCGATGCGTTTCGCCGCCTCGATCCCGCGATTGACGTGCTGACCGTAACCGGCACGGCGATTGATGAGGATGTGCAGCGGGCGGCAGGCATCGAGGGCGCCGTTGTGTTCGCCGCTGTCACCAACCGCGACAACTCTAATCTGATGGCGGCGCAGATCGCCAGGGATATCTTCAAGGTGCCGTCGGTGCTGGTGCGCATCTACGACCCGGTGCGTGGTGACATCTACCGCGAACTGGGCCTCGACACCATCAGCCCGACCACCATCATTGCGGACCTGTTCTACGACCGTATCATCAAGAAGCTCGCCGATAAGCAGCCCGCGCCAGCGGCAGCCCCTGCCCAAGCCGCACCCCAAGCAGCGCCGCCCGCCACGCAAGCCGCGCAATCAGCAACGCCGCCAGCCCCGCCGCCAACGTCACAATCAGCAACGCAACCGGCCCCAGCGTCAGCGACGCAGCCGAACCTGGTTGATGCCACGAAGGGAGGGGATCGCTAATGTACGTTGTGGTGGTAGGCGGTGGCAAGGTAGGTTACTACCTGACTAAGACACTGGTGAATGAAGGCCATGAAGTGTTGCTGATCGAGAAGAATAAGAAGAAGGTGGATACCTACCTTGACCGTTTCGGCTCAGTAGTGATGCTCGGCGACGGCTGCGAGGCCAGCACGCTCGAAGCGGCGGGTGTAGGCCGCGCTGATGTTGTTATCGCTGTGACCGGCGATGATGAGGACAATATGGTGGTCTGCCAGGT
>QHBQ01000133.1 GCA_003243865.1 Candidatus Chloroheliales bacterium
CCAGCAGCCAGCTGATCATCACCTGCGTATCCCAGACCGACTGCTGCACCATGCTGACCGTCTGCGGCAGGTTCGCGCCGATGCTGAACTCACCGCTATAGTAGGAGTGGGCGGGGCTGCGCTGCATATGATAAGGCTGCTCCACCAGCAGCAGGTTCATCCCCAGGGGAGCCAGCCAGCGCAAGCCCAGGTTCAGGCGCATCTGTAGCCGCCGCACTCCCCAGCCATGCACGTAGATCATTGTCGGGGCGGTGGGGTGGTCGGGGTGGTAGAGGTGCAGGGCGTGGATGAGATCGTTGGGTGGCGTGCCTGGTACCGCGCTGGCCACGCTGACGCTGTTCAGCGCGTAATCGTCGTGCCAGCGGCGGTTGCGGCGGTTGAGCAGCGGCAGCAGCTGGGTTGGCTGCGTCTGAGCATCGCGCACAGTCATGAGGGGCGCGGGCGGCCAGCGCCCATCGCTCGCCAGCAGCTTGGCCAGGGCATTCGCGTCAACCTCAAGCGGGTGGCTCTTGCTTATACGCATCTGATCGGTAATCCGCCCTAGCGCCTCATCCAGCAGCGCGGATACCGGATTGCCTCTTTTCATCGTTGCTCCTTCGTTGGCTGAGTCACATGAAAGGTGCTGCCACGGCTTGGTCAGCCATGCCTCTATTCTACCATGTTCCTCACCTCAATGCGATGTCAGGTAACCTGAATAGCAATCCCTGGGCTTCCTCGTCGTAAGGGTTAGATGTCTTTAGACGGTATATATGATATAATAGCCAGTGAGGTAAGTCGTCCTCGATCCTACTGCTGGCTCGCCCAGCCTAATGCCAACCATAACATAGGAGGAGCAAAATGAGACACCTTCATTGGTCCCTTAATTACATGATTGTGCTGATGCTTGTGAGCAGCCTTTTCGTCGCACCTACATCCTACCCAGCATCGCTAGCCAGCATTCCGCCTTTGCATACCAACTTTGTTGGCCTGCCGCTCGGCTTCACCCCCAACCTCGGCCAGTTCGAGCCGCAAGTTCGCTATCTTGCACGAGGCAATGGCTATACCCTCTTCCTCACCGACAATGAGGCAGTTATGTCTTTCAGAGACATAGGCAATAAATCACGCTCCCGCCATGCTGACATAGGTTGGCAATCTACCGCGCCGAGCACTATCCTCCGCTTCCAGACGCTGGCGGCCAACCCGCACCCTCAGCTAATCGTCAGCAATCCGATACCAGGCAAGAGCAACTACTTCCTCGGCGATAATCCTGTCCAGTGGCGCACCAACGTTCCCAGCTACGGAAAGGTCACATACCATGAGCTCTACCCTGGCATTGATCTCGCCTACTACGGCAACGCAGGTAATCTGGAGTACGACTACATCGTTGGGCCCGGCGCAGAACCTTCCCGCATCAGGCTAGCAGTCGCGGGCGCGACGCAGCTCGATATACAGGCTGGCGCTCTAATCATACACACTGCACATGGCGATGTTCACCAACCTGCGCCGCACATCTACCAGGATGGGCCGAGCGGCAGGCAACCAGTGGTAGGAGGCTACATCTTGACCGCCAATGGTGAGGTCGGCTTCGGTATTGCCGCCTATGACCCTAGCCGCGCCATAATAATTGACCCACAGTTGATCTACGCTAGCTACCTTGGCGGCAGCGACTACGACAACGCCCAAGGCATTGCCGTAGATGGCAAGGGCAACGTCTACATCACGGGCGACACCGAGTCCCTCAACTTCCCTACCACCACTCCGCTTCAGCCCCATATCGGCGGGGTGGTGCAGGCGGGTGGCGATGCTTTCGTCAGTAAAGTAAGCACCGACGGCAAGAGCCTGCTCTATTCCACTTACCTTGGAGGCAAGAGCTACGACAAGGTGAAGGCGATTGCTGTTGATAGCAATGGCAACATCTACCTCGCTGGCATAACCGGCTCTGCCGACTTTCCGATCAAGAATGCGTTGCAGAGCAAGCGCGGCGATGTTGACTCCGGTGGCGACGCCTTTATCAGCAAGTTGAGTGCGGACGGGGCCAACATCGTCTACTCCACCTTCCTAGGTGGCAGCGGTGGGGACGAGGCCGATAGCCTCGCCCTCGATTCCAATAACAACGTCTACATCACCGGCCAAACCACTTCGCCGAACTTCCCAATCGTGAAGGCACTACAAGTGAAGTTCGGTGGCGGCGTAACCGATGCGTTTGTCGCCAAGCTAAACGCAGACGGTAAGAGCCTCGCCTATGCTACCTATCTGGGCGGCAGCGATCGCGATTTCGGCTACGGCATTGCTGTAGATAGCAAAGGGAACGCCTATGTCATTGGTGAGACCAACTCCACCAACTTCGCTACCCATAATGCCTACCAGGCGACCGCCGACAGTACCGATAATGTGTTCGTCAGCAGCATCAGCTCAGATGGTCAGACGCTAATCTACTCTACCTATCTGAGCGGCAGCGATGCCGATGACCCAGGAGCCATCGCTGTTGATAATACAGGCGAGGCTATCGTCACCGGCACCACTAGCTCTACCGACTTTCCCACCCTCAACGCAATCCAGCCCAATTACAATCAGACCAGCGGGGTCAATAGCGGTGATGCTTTCATCACCAAATTCAGCTCTGACGGTAAGACCTTGCTCTATTCTACCTACCTTAGCTCGACTGATCCAAAGAGCGAGGGAGGTAGCAGCGGCCAGGGTATTGCGGTAGATAGCGATGGAAACGTCGTTGTGGTGGGCAGCACCAACAGCAAAACATTCCCGCTCAAGAACCCGATCCAATCTACATTCAAGGGCGGTGGCGAGTTCGCCAATAGCGATGCATTTATCGCCGGGCTATCCGCCGATGGTAAGAGCCTAATCTACTCTACCTACTTCGGGGGTAGCGGTGACGATGTAGCGATCGCAGTTGCCCTTGACCATGATGGCTCGACCTATGTTATTGGCAATTCCACCTCCACTGATCTGCCTGTCACCAACCCGCTACAGCAACACACCGGTGGCGGCAATGATATCTTCGTCCTCAAAGTCGCTGAGGCTACATCGCAGACCTTCCCTGAGACGGGCCACACGGTGAAGGGCAAGTTCCTTGCCTACTGGCATCAACACGGCGGCCTGAGCGGGTTGGGATATCCGATTAGTGACGAGTTTCAGGAGAAGTCGGGCCTCAACGGCAAGACATATACGGTGCAATACTTCGAGCGTGCAGTGTTCGAGTCTCATCCAGAAAACCGGCCCCCCTACGATGTGCTGCTCTCGCAACTTGGCACCTATCGCTATAAGCAGCGTTATCCCAATGGCGCGCCGAGCCAGACGGTTAACGCCGACCATCCACACCACTTCGCGGAAACCAACCACACTGTCGGCGGCAAGTTCCTCGGCTACTGGCAGAACAATGGCGGGCTCGCTCGCTTCGGATACCCAATTAGCGAAGAGTTTCAGGAGAAGTCGGACCTCAACGGCAAGACATATACGGTGCAATACTTCGAGCGCGCAGTGTTCGAGTCTCACCCAGAGAACCAACCCCCGTATGATGTGTTGCTCAGTCAGTTGGGGACATATCTGTACAAACAGAAGTACCCTAACCCCTAGCTCCACATTTGCAGCAGGTTACGTGAGACTGAGACGTGCAATAGCGCGTCCCAGCCTTGCGTCATCGGGGCTAATCATGGAAGCGCAGTTCCCCAGCACGAATGGGCATCGGCAGCCAGTTCTCGCGAGGGGCAAGCGGGCAGACCCAGCGCACGTCGTAGGCGCAGGAGGGGTTGTAGGCGTAGTTGAAGTCAACGACAACCTGCCCGCCAGGATAACCGGGGCGGCGCAACGCATCTAGAGGAGTGTTCGCTGTCCGGTCTAGCCGTAGGAAGTCGCTGCCCTTAACTGTATCGAACAAATAGCGCCCCCCGCCGTAGCTCTGATCAGAGCAGGTGGCATCGCGGAATGGCAGGAACAGGCCGCCACCATAGGCTGCGATCCAGTATACGGTCAACTGCACAGCACTGCCTTCAACGGTGCAGCGCAGGCGGGCAGCGGGTCGCAGCGCCATCGCCTCGTTACCATTGTCGAAGGCGAGCGGCTCGCCGCTGCTGTCTGGCTCTAGGGTAGCTTCAATCTTGAACGCAGGGTTATGGGGAAAGTAGTGCAGGCCGCTGAAGCTGCGCTGTGCTTCCACGCTCAGCGGCGACTGCGGATGTAGAGCGAACAGGGCATCGCGTTCGACGCGAAAGCTAGTGAACACCCTTGCCTCATCCTCACCGGCCTGCCACGCAACGTTACGGTCGCGGTAAATCTTTGCTACTCGTTGCCGCCAGTCGTACAGGTCCAGCCAGCTTGCTGCTAGCTCATTGCTCTCGTCCATAACCTCCCTTTCGTGTCCGAGGCTTTGATCAGTTGAACCAATTTGCCCTATCATGCGTATATGACTTATAATAAGGGAGTACCAGGCCTCGATCACCCACCCTGAAGCAGGAGGAAAGTTTCTATGGCTGCGATTGAGAATGATGGACAGCAAGTGCGGGTAAATTACCAGGCTCCGCTGTGGGCCACGATTGCCGCCAGCGCCGTGCTGCTGGTGGTGGTTGGCGCACTCGCCCTGATCAGCCTCACTGGCCTGTTCAATCTGGTCTTCAATGAGCACGACGCTTTTACCGCGATCTTCTGCGGCTTGCTCAACCTGCTACTGCTTGCCAGCGTTGGCTTCTTTGCGATCGCCCTCACTAAAGGGGTGCGCGACTTGACCACTCCGATGCAGTTTACCAACGGCCTGATCATTGACCATAGCTATCGTCAGCAGCGCGGCGGCGGCGCATACTGGTTGGTACTGGATACCGAGGCCGAGGCCGAGCCAGCGCCAGTGATGCGCTACATTCCGATGTCGCAGAGCAAGGCTTTGAAGAACGATGACACCCGCCTGGTCTTCGGTGCCAACCCCAGCGCGGGTGACGCCGATCTGCCCGCTCCTGCCGAGGACGACCCCGGTCGGCTCTTCGCTCGCAACGAGCGGCTCACCAGCGCCATCGTGCTGCGCTTCCGCGTGGACAAGCCGGTCTACGAATCGCTGCGCCTCAACGACCGCGTCACCGTTGCCCACTCCCGCTACCTCCAGCACGTCTACTATGTACAGCAATGGGAGGGCAATCACAGTGTGGTGCTGAAGAATCGGTCGCTGCTGTAGCACGGGCCTAAAGATTAAAGATTAAGAGCCTATCCGAAAATTGGGCGAACAACGGTTCGCCCCTACGGACGGAAAACGGTTTTTCGGATAGGCTCTAAAGGTTTTCATCTTTAATCTTTAGTCTTTAATCTTTAATCTAACTTCGTCCCCAGCGCCGCAGCATCGTATTCGTTGCCGTAGTTCCAGAGCATCCAGCCGGAAGTGCTGTAGCTAGCGGCAGTATCGGTCTCTGCCTTGATTTCGTTCGGGCCATAGTTGATGTTGTTCGAGTTGAAGGCTTGCAGCCAGGGTCGCAGCTTGGCGTGCTTGTCGGCCAGGCGGGGCGAACCCTTCTTCAGCACGTAGCCCACGATCTCGGCGGGGTGCTGCTCCGGCACATCGAAGCCGAGGAAGCCCTTGCCGAACGATGCAGGGTAGAGGGTGGGGCAGATATAGTCGGCATACTGCGCCATTAGGTCGAAGTCGAGGCCGCCGCCACCATCGCCTTTCGCCGAGGGGGTGAGGCCGTAGGTAACGGCCGCTACCATCCCACCCAATGGGGCGATTGCCGCTTGCGCCCGCAGCAGGAAATCCTGCACCGCCACGCGCGGTGCCTTGCCGTTCGCCAGCGGGAAGGTCATATCGTTCACCGACCCGACGGTGGGGAAGCCAACTGCGTCGAACTGCACCTCGTTGAACCCGCGCGATATTAGCTCCTTCGCGATGCTCAGATTGTAGTCCACCGCCGCTGGATTGTAGGGGTCGAGCCAGCGGTCGTTGTTCGTGTCGGTCCAGGGCGCGTGCCGCGACGCGCTTTGTATCGCCCAATCGGGATGCGCGGCGGTGGCGGGGTCGTCCCAAAACGTTACCATGCGGGCGATTGCATAGATATGGTGTTCCTTCAGCGTTGCCAGCGCCGCATTGAGGTCGCCAATCCCTGGTCTCATCGCGTTCGCTTGCTGCACCGCAGGCAGATGGCTATCGTACAGCACGTAACCGGCGTCGCCCTTCACCTCGATGACGAAGGCGTTGACGCCGGTTTTGTCGGCCAAATCCACCAGGTGGGCAAAGTTGCCGGGGGTCGCTACCGTATCGGCGCGGACATAGATCGCCCTCGCCTGGAAGGGAGTCAGCTTCACGGTTACGGTGGAGGTGGCGGCGAAGGTGGTAGTTACCACCTGATAGCCAGGGGCTTTGACCATCATCATGCGGGTGGGATCGAGGTCGCCGAGCGGCAGGTTGATTGCACCGCTCTTGCCGGTGACGCTACTCACTAGTGTGCCAGGGGTCAGGGTATCCGGGCTACGCACCGTGGCCCATTGCTCCGGCGTGCCGACCAGCACGAATGCCGACGACACCGGCTGGCCGCTGCTAGCGTCAACCACCGCGCCCCGCAGCGAGGTGGAGCGCAGACGGCGGTCGAACGGGTTGGCCCCGGTTGCGCTGGCAATCTGAATTGTCTGGCTGATATAGCCGTCTACATCAATGATGATGCGGGCATCGTCGGGCAGGTTGCGGAAGGTATATGCGCCCTGAGTGTTGGTGGTGGCGGTCAGGGTGGTGGTATGGCGCAGGAATGGGATCGGGTTGGTATCGGTGATCGGCTGAGCGGTATTCGCCCGCAGAGTAATGCCGACGATCGGTTGGCCGCTGTAGGCATCGCTGATATGGCCGCTGGTAAAGTGTTCAGGGATGAACTGGTAGTAGCCGATGCCAATCAGCGCGCCAATCGCCACGAATAGATAAGCAAGCAGGTGCGGTCCATCGGTCTTCTGCTCATTTTCGTATATCCAACTTGGTCGGGGCATGACGGACTCCTGGGACTAAGGATTAAGGATTAAGGAAAAGCGCGACCATCCCACATCTTTAATCCTTAATCCTTAATCCTTAACCCTCTCACCGCTTCGGGTCGAATGCGCTGGGATACNCGTAGNTGTTGGAAGCGTCCCACATCATCCAGCCCCAGGTGCCGGTATCGGCGGCAGCTTTAGTCTCCAGGCGAACCACATCGCCGGTGTAGGTAAGATTGCCGTTCATGGTGAAGTATTGCAGCCAGGGCCGATACTTGCCGGGGTTGTCGCCGGTCAGCGCCAGCCGCTGCATCGCATACACGCCGCTCTGGTGGATGATCTCGTACGGGTGATCGTTAGGCCGAGAGAAGCCCTGCTCGCCGGGACTGAAGTGCGATGGGTAGATCATTGGGGAGATATAGTCGAGGTGCTTGATGACGTACTCCCAGATCTGGCCGATGTTGCGGTTGATCGGGCCTTCCGGCTGGTCGGGCCACAGGATGTAGCCGAA
>QHBQ01000037.1 GCA_003243865.1 Candidatus Chloroheliales bacterium
TATCTTTAATCTTCAAGAGGGAGGCACCGACATGGCGTTGGAAGGGTTGCGGGCGATACTGGACAAAGAGGCGGTGCTGGCGACCGCCAGCGTGCGCGAGTTGCTCGACGCGCCGCAGGTGGTGGAGGAGCGCTACAAGCATCACGTGCGGGCCTACCTGCCGCTGGGTCGTGCTGCTGGTAGCCGCGAAGACCAACTCAGCGTGCAGGAGTATGAGAAGCGTCTGATCAGCCGGGCAAAAGAGGGCGCAGCCCCTACTGGCTACATCACCGCCGAGTTCGGTTACGGCAAGACCAGCACCGCCACCTTCCTCTGGCAACAATGCCGTGAGGCCAATCTGCTAGCGGTGCCTCCATTCAAGATTGAGCAACTAAGCGATCTGTTGATCGCCGCCTATGCCTGGGGCCGCCACGAACTGCGCCGCACCCGCCCCACCCTGCTCGAGGAGCTTGAGGGTTTGTATCAGGGCTTCAGCGAACGCGGCATCGAGGCTGACGCGGGTGGCAGCGAGGCGTTTGCCCAGCGCCTCAGCGAACTGCAGCGCCAGGGCCGCTACTCCGCCAACCTCACCATCGGCGATCTGCTCGCCTTCATCGAGCAGTACACCGCGCTGATGCTGAAGGCGGGCTACGATGGCGTAGTCATCCTTCCCGACGAGGTGCAACAATACACCGATCCGGCGATCAACAGCGGCGACCGTGACCCTCTCAGCAACCTGTTCCTGCTGGTCAACGGGCTGGCGACCCGCCCGCGTGGCGCGCTGCGGGCGACGGTTATCTTTGTGATGCCAGCGCGCGAGCTAGGCGTGGTGAGTTCGTTGCGCCGCGACATCGTAGACAGGCTGCAAGCGAACGGCCTAGGTTTTGACCTGACCAACATCTACGACGACGACTTTGCCACGCGGCTGTGGGCGCGGCTCACTCAAGTATTCGAGTTCAGCGATGTGGCAGATGAGATTGTGGAGCCTGACGCGCTGCGTGGCCTGGGCCAGATTGCCCGCCGCGGCGACCTGGGCAGCGGCCCGCGCACCGTAGTTGACGGCTTCCGCCTGATGACCGAACGCTACCTCGCGGCGCTCGAACACGGCGACAATCCCGCCACCTACCAGGCCATCAACCTCACCGAAGACTTCCTCAACGGCAACCTACGCTTCGTTAGCGCCAAATATACGCGCGAGGTGACTGCCGCCCTAAACAACCGCCTGGTGGCTGGGCGACTACCCCGCGAACTGGCGGTCAAGCTGCTCGCCGCCTTCCCCAGCTACGGCGCACCAGCCAGCCTGATTAGCACGCTGGATTTGACTGCGGCGGTAGCTGATCTGGAGGAGCAGCAGCTAACCCTACGCCCCGGCGGGCGCGACGCAGCGGGCAACGCAGTGGAGGGTATCACCCTGCGCCAGCTTGCGCCCAATCGCGGTGGCGGCGACTGGCTGACCAGTGCGATCAGCGAGTTCATCCGCCTCAGCTATACCTACCAGGAGGGCAGCAGCCGCGTGATCGAACGAGCCGCCAATGCCTTCAAAACGCTGCTACAGCAGCGCGTGTTCAAAGGCAAGTGGCGAGCGGAGGACGACGTAGATGCAACCTCGATGCGCGATGCTGCGCTGCTGCTGGTGGGCAGCTTCCCCCAAACCGCCGCGAAGTACCCGGAGCGACGCATCTACGTCAAAATTGTGCGCGATGGTAATCGCGCCGAGGCCAGCGAACCGTTGGCTGACCTCACCATTGAGTGCGACCTGCGCCGCTACCTCGACCTACCCGAAGCGGATCGCCGCGGTGAGGCGGGCAGTTTCATTGATGCTGACCCCAGTCGGCTGCGACTCACCCTCAATGCCTGGCACCAGAGCAGCGACGAAATGTACCCCACCTTGCAGCAGAGCCTCGGCGACTTGGTCGCACCCCGCCGCGTCACCCCACTTATGCTGCTCAACCTCTATCACTACCTGGATGAGCAGCTAGCCGCCAATCATGTACCCAAGAGCGAACGCGACCAGATCGAAAACACCTTCATGCCCGACCTGCTCGATGTCATCACCTTTGAGATGTTCAACCCACAGGTAACGAAGGGGAAGGTTGGGGGGGTACGTATCGTCGAGGAGGGGGTAGCCGAGGCGCTGAAGAGGCGCTATCCCGGCTACGTTACGCTGCTGGCCCAGGGGCGGGAGCGGGCTATGCTCGACTATATCACCGCGCTAGGTCGGCTGAAGAATCCGTTCCAACGCAGCGGCTCCGAGCCGGTGAGCGGCACGAAGGATGAGATCGCTGTGCTGTTCAACCGCACCAATACCACCTTCGATACCTTCATCGGCAACTACCCCAGCCTGCTACATGTGGTGCGCGACTGGAAGAACAAGCAGGCGGGCGAGGTGCTATTCACCCTGCATCCCAGGGAGCAGGCGATCCTCGATCAACTGAGCACCAGCCCCGACCGTGACCCGCAGAGTCAGCAGCCGCGCATATTGCGGCGTGGGTTGCTCAAGCAGGTCGCAACCGAGGGCTACCGCGACG
>QHBQ01000030.1 GCA_003243865.1 Candidatus Chloroheliales bacterium
ATGTGGGCGATGAAGCGAAACAGCACCAGCATACCCAGGGTGAAGAAAATCTTGCGCCGCAGGTCTGGTATCTTGAAGGCGTTGACTACAGCTTCGAGCATGATTATCGCTCGCTTTCTAAACCATCTCCCCTCCCCCGATATGGGGGAGGGTTAGGGTGAGGGTTAGGCCAGGCGGGCGCGGTTCTTGCGTCCGCTGCCGGTGCGCGGCTTGTAGGTGGTTGGCTTCTCGCCTTCAGGCGTATTGGCAATTGCCTCTTGCAGAGCGCGGCGCTCGCGACGCTTGGCGGTGCCGGGGTGCTCAAGCTCAGTGGCGACGCCGCCCGCCGCCTGGATCTTCTGCATCGCGCTGGCGGTGAAGGCATGAGCGGAGATGTTCAGACTCGCGCTCAGTTCTCCGTTACCCATGATCTTGGTAGGCAGGTCAGGATGGCTGATCAGGCGATACTCCAATAGCAACTGCGGGGTAATCTCCTCGCTGCTATCGGCGAAGACTTCCGCCAGTCGAGCAACATTAACTGTATTATACTCGGTGGCAAAACGATTGTGAAAGCCGCGCTTGTATGGCAGGGCCTTGACGATCTTGTTCTGGCCGCCCTCGAACCAGGCCGGGATGTTGCCACCAGCGCGGGCCTTCTGGCCCTTGGTGCCGCGGCCCGAAGTCTTCTCGTTGCCGCTGCCTGCGCCGCGCCCGACCCGCTTGCGCTTCTTGTTGGCGCCGTAAGGGGCTTGCAGATCGTGAAGTTGCATTTACTTTGCCCCCTCCTCTCCTTGCTCCGGCGCGTCAATCTCCTCGATGCGCAGAAGGTGCTGAATTTTGAAGATCATACCGCGAACTTCTGGAGTGTCCTGCTTGACGACTGAATGGTGCAGCTTGTGGATGCCAAGCGCCTTCAGGGTGCGGGCCTGGCTGGCTTCGTGGCCGATCGCGCTATGGGTCTGGGTGATGCGCAGCATCTTGCCAGTCGCCACCTTGCTGATTGGCGGGTTGTGCTTAACGCCCACGGCCGCCACCTCCTCCCGAACCGCCGCGGAAGCCGCCGCCACCGCCACGTCCGCCGCGTCCACCGGGGCCACCACGACCGCCACCGGGGCCGCCGCGACCGCCACCGGGGCCGCCAGTGCCACCACCAGTATCAGTGCCTTCGCCGCCTTCGCCGCGACCGCCGCGACCACCACGCCCGCCGCGTCCACCTGGGCCGCCGCGACCGCCGCGCTCGTCGCGCTCACGGCGCACCTCGCGGGCTGGTTCAGGGGGCGGTGGCGCGTTGGGGTCAACCTTGACCCGCGCGCGGCGTAGCATCTCCTCGACCGGCAGCCCCCGCACCGCGGCAATTTCCTGCGCGCTACGCAACTGCTGCAAGGCTACGATAGTGCAGCGCACCACGTTGACCGGGTTGTTGTTGCCCAGCGACTTGGTTAGCACATCGTGGATACCGGCAGCTTCGAGTACCGCGCGGACGCCGCCACCCGCAATCACGCCGGTGCCGACGCTGGCAGGGCGCAGCAGCACCTTCGACGCGCCGAAAGTAGCAAGCGCCTCGTGCGGAATAGTCGTGCCAACCATAGTTACCTTGATTAGGTTCTTCTTGGCATCTTCGCCGCCTTTGCGAATCGAGTCGGTTACTTCAGCGGCCTTGCCGAGGCCCACGCCGACAATGCCGTGACCGTCGCCAACCACCACCACGCTGCTGAAACTGAAGCGGCGACCGCCCTTCACCACCTTGGCGACGCGGTTAATCTGAACTACGCGCTCTTCCAGTTCGAGCTTGGATGCATCAATCTTTGCCATGAATACTCCTTCTTCCTAAAAATCGAGACCGCCTTCGCGGGCAGCGTCAGCCAGGGCTTTGACCCGACCGTGATACAGGTAGCCGCCACGATCGAAGACCACCTTGCCAATGCCCTTCTCTTTGGCCCGCTGCGCAACCGTCTTACCAACCAGCTTGGCCTGCTCGACGCCGGTCTGCTTGGCCGCCTCATCGCGCAAGGCGGGTTCGAGGCTGTTGGCGGCGGCCAGGGTGTGGCCGTTGCTGTCGTCAATCACCTGGGCGTAGATGTGATTATTGCTGCGAAAGACGTTCAGGCGGGGCCGCTCTGGGCTGCCTTGCACCTTGCCGCGTACGCGGTCGTGGCGCATCTCCCGTCCGGTCTTGAGATAGTGTGTTCGCTTCATCTCTGCGGTAAACCTTTCTTCTACTCCCCTCCCGCCGGGAAGGGCTGGGGGTGGGTCCGTGTCGCGCGATCTCTCCCCCACCCAGCCTCCCCCTTTGGGGGAGGGGTCTAACCTGTCTCCCCCTTCGGGGGAGGGGTTTTGCTTACTTCTTGCCGCCCGCCTTGCCTGCCTTGCCAGCCTTGCGGCGGATGCGTTCGCCAGTGTAAGCGATGCCCTTGCCCTTGTACGGCTCCGGCGGGCGGATGCCGCGCAGCTTGGCGGCGATCTCGCCGACCGCCTCCTTGTCAATCCCCTCGATGGCGATGCGGGTNGGCGTCTCCATCGCAAAGCTGATGCCGTCCGGCGGCTCGACCTGCACCGGGTGGCTGAAGCCAACCAGCACCATCAGGTTGTTGCCNATCTTCGAGGCGCGGTAGCCGACCCCGGTGATTTCCAGGGTGCGGCGATAGCCACTGGTCACGCCAATGATCATGTTGTTGAGCAGGCTGCGAGTCAGGCCATGCAGCGAGCGATGCAGCGGACTTTCGCTGGGACGAGTAACCGTCAGTTGGCCGTCCTGCTGCTCGATGCGCATATCGGGGTTGAAGGTGCGAGTAAGCGTTCCCTTTGGCCCCTTGACCGTGACGGTATTGTTATCGCCGAGCGTAATCGTGACACCCTGAGGCAGGGCGATCGGCTTGCGTCCGATACGAGACATTATTTCTCTCCTTACCAGATGTAACAAAGCACTTCGCCGCCGAGGTGCTTACGCCAGGCCTCGTGGCCGGTCATCAGCCCCTGGGGGGTGCTGAGGATCGCTACGCCTAGGCCGCCGAGGACGATGGGAATATCCTTGTGCTTGGTGTAGACGCGCAGACCAGGCTTGCTGACGCGGCGCAGGCCGCTGAATACCGCTTTCTTGTCGTTGCCGTACTTGAGCCAGACGCGGATCATCTTCTTCTCGGCGTCCTGCGGCTGATCGTAATCGAGAATGTAACCCTCAGACTTGAGGATGCGGGCGATGTTTTCCTTCATCTTCGATGCGGGGATCAGCACGCTCTGGTGGCGGGCCATCCCAGCGTTGCGAATGCGGGTCAGCATATCTGCAATCGGGTCGGTCATGTTCATTGTACCCGAATCTCCTTCTGTGATGCGTGGGTGTTTGCGTGGGTAGCGCACATCCCAGCGTAATGGCATCGCGGCGTGAGGGCCGCTGTTCATTATAATGCCCAAAGTTACCAGCTAGACTTGACGACGCCGGGCAG
>QHBQ01000337.1 GCA_003243865.1 Candidatus Chloroheliales bacterium
AGCCAGCGCTACGTGCAGGAGACCGGCTCGACCCTCACTACCGTCGCCAACGAGGGTGGCATCATGGAGCGCTACAAGGCGCGGGTCACACCGTTCGTCTTCTTGCTCGGACCCGATGGCATGGTCAAGGCGAAGGGGCTGGCGAACAATCGCACCAACCTTGAGGCTTATCTGCAGCAGGCGGAGACCGGCCAGGCCCCGCCGCCCAGTCAGCCAATCGAGGCGCAGGCTAGCTAGCGCCCTCTCCCCAACCCTCTCCCCCGGTGGGGAGAGGGGGTAAAGACAACCCGCCCCTTGAATAAACGTAGAGGCGGGCGGTGGCCCGCCCTGGTAGGAGTTAGGCGAGATGCGACTCGTACCCTTCACCCCAACCCTCTCCCCCGCCAGGGAAGAGAGGTAGGTTTTCTCACTTAGCCTCGCCTGCGGGCGAGAGGAGTTTCAGGAGGTAGTCGGATGCCACAGGATAACAAGACCCGTCTGCTCGCCGAGGGAATTGCCCGCGCGATTGACCGCCGTGCCTTCCTCAAGCAGGCCAGCACTACTGTGTTCGCGCTGATCGCCACGCTGTTGCTGGGGCGGTTGAGCGAGAGCAAAGCGCTGGCCGATAACAACGCCTGCACCTGCTACCCGCCGGGGCCGTATTGCAGCAACTGTCGCGGCGCGGATTGCTATATGCACAATGGCAGTATGTGCTACATCAATCGCCAATACTACCCGACTGGTTGCTGGAGCAGCTACTGCACCGGGCGTGGTCACGCGCCAGGGTATTATCTCTGCTGCGACTGCTTCTGCAATGGTGGCTCGACCCAGTGCGGCTGCCGCGACTTCCGCACTACTGGCTCGCCGATTACCCGCAGTATGGGTGGGGCGCAGCGCTAGAAGCACATAGATGGCTAGACTCGGCGCCAACCTTAGAGCGCAGACGGCCCTGCCCGCGCTGCTAGGCGCTGCCGCTGGTGTTACCTTTGCCCTCCTCGGGCCAGCTTATGCTGGGCTGCGGGAGGGCATTGCTATTGCGATGGCGGTGACGCTGGCCCTGCTGGTCGGTATCTCCAAAACCAGCTCGGCTTGAGGGGTGAACATGATTTTCGTAATCGTGCCTCTCGGGAAGACGGCAAGCGACATCAGGTTCTGGGTAGTTAGGGCAATCATCTATATCATCGGCAGCACGCTGGGCGGGTTGAGCGTCGGCCTGCTCGTCTCCGCACTGGGCGGGTTGCTGCACGGCCTGTTCCAGAACATCATCGTGGCGGGGCTGGCGCTCGGCCTGCTCACGCTGCTCTACGCCGCATACGAGGTCGGCTGGCTGCGGATGCCTGCGCCGCAGTCGAACTGGCAGGTGCCGAACAGTTGGGGCGTCGAACACCACATCGGCGGCACGCTGCTCTACGGCTATACGCTGGGCGCGGGGGTGTTCACCTTCATTCCCTACGCCAGCTTCTACGTGCTGCTTGGCTGGTATCTGCTGGCGGGCGACCTCGCCACCGGCATCCTGCTGGGCGCGCTCTACGGCCTGGCACGGGGTGTGTTCGTGCTGACCGGTGGGCTGGTTGAAATGCGTGGCCGTAGCCTGATTCAGTTCAACAGTTGGCTACTCGACCGCAAGTGGCAACTGAAGCTGGTCAACGGCGCCTACCTGTTCTTCATCGCCGCCTTCCTGCTCACCGCGGTGATGCTGCTCAGGAAGTAGGGGCGGGGGCGAACGACAGTTCGCCCCTACGACGATGGCAATTGTAGGGGCGAACCGTTGTTCGCCCTGGTTGCCGCTATTGACAATTGCGCACAAGGGTGATACAATCGCGGCAACATTCACAAGCAGCAAGGAATAACGCAGTTCAGACGTTCGCATCAGCAGCACCAGCAGTATGCATCGGCGCAGCGCCGGTAGAAAGGTCAGAAGCAACCATGTCTCAGGGTTACGGCAGCAATCCCAACGATCCCAATCAGCCGCCACCGGAGGGTTATCCGCAGGGCGCAGATCAAAGCGGTTATCAGCCGCCCGCCGATACTGGCTATCAGCAGCCACCACCAGCGGGCGGCTATCAGCCCCCGGCGGGGGGTGGGTACCAACAGTCGCCGCCAGCGGGCGGGCCACCACCAGGCTACCAGCAGGCGGGCTATTATGTTCCGCCCAACATGAACCAGATGAGCAATCAGGCGAAGGTTGCGGCGGGCGAGTTGCCCAACAAGTGGATGAAGGTGTTGAGCAAACCCAGTGTTGCCACCTTCGACAGCGAACTGCCAAACGCCAACTGGCCTGCCACCATTACCGGGCTGCTCATGGAGGGTGCGGTTGTCGGCCTAGCCGCCTTTATTGCCATCCTCCTTATTGGTGGGACATATGGCGGATACGCCTTCAGTGCTGGCTTTGGCATAACCGCAGCCATCGTCGGCTTTGTCGCGGCGGTGATCGGGGTGTTTATCGTCTTCTTCATCGGCGCGGGGCTGGCCTACCTGTTCGGCAAGATGGTCTTCGGTGGGCAGGGCGGTGACTTCACCCAACTGGCCTACATCATGTCGCTCTACGCCGTGCCGCTCGGTATGGTTAGCTCGATCCTGGGCCTGCTGCTGTCCTTCACCCGCGTATTCGCTCTCGGCAATATCGTTAGCCTCGTCTTCTATCTCATCTACGCCTTCTTCCTCTACCTCGCGGTGCAGTCGGCGTTCAAGCTGAAGAATGATGCGGCGATGGGCGTGGTCGCCTCGGTGCTGGGCGTGCCGCTGCTGCTGTCTCTGCTCGGCCTCGTCGGCGTGCATATGTTCGGTGGTTACTTCTAAACTAGGCATAGCGGCATTCGGGTGAAGGTGCTAAAAAGAGCGGGAGCCGCGAAACTCGCGGCTC
>QHBQ01000340.1 GCA_003243865.1 Candidatus Chloroheliales bacterium
CTGCTGCGCAACCCGCCCAAGAGGGAATACTTGTTGTTGCTAGCCCAGCCCGCCATGATGATGCCGTAGACGCCGAAGGAGGAGAGCGCCAGGATGAATAGCAGTCCGACATTGATGTCGGCAATGAAGGGGTCGAGAGTGATGTTGGTGCCAGGGAGTGGCGTGCCAGGCGCACCGAACGGCGCGACTGCCACTGCGGTTACGGCGGTGAAGAAGCTGATGATCGGCGCGAAGTAGAATACCCACTTGTCGGCCTGGGCTGGAATAATGTCTTCCTTGATCAGCAGCTTGACCGCGTCGGCGGCAGGTTGGAGCAGGCCAAACGGGCCGGTGCGGTTGGGGCCGAGCCGCGACTGCATTCGGGCCATCACCTTGCGCTCGAAGTAGGTCTCATAGGCCATCGTGGTAAGGGTGATGAACAGAATCAGCACCATGATGATGACCTTGATGATCCACCAGCCGAGGCTGAATAGGTCCTGATTGCTCGCCCCCAGTGGCAGCAGCGGCAGACTGATTGCGTGTTGTAGCATAACGCTCCCCCTCATTGTAGTGATTAGTGATTGGTGATTAGTGATGAATACTAATGGTTCTTCAAGCTTGCAGTTTACAACTCATCACTCCTCATTTATCACTTATCACTAATCACTCATCCTTTGTCTTGCTCAATGCGGGCGACCAGCACGCGCAGGTCGGGGATTAGCTCACTATCGGGGCGCTGATAGCCATCATGGGCCACCATCGTCGCTCTGATGGGGTCATCCCTAGTAGCCTGGCCGGAGGCGAGAAGCGCCTGACCATGCGGCACGTCCTCAGTGACAATCAGCTTGCTCTTCGCCTCACCCACGCTGGTGAACAGCTTGATCGGCGCGCCGTTGGCAACCCCCATCCGGCGGGCGTCGGCGGGGTTGACCCGTAGGCCGTCGTCCGGCTCGACGATGTTGAGCATCCGACTGTAGCGGCTGAGGGTGCCCATATTGAAGGCATAGCTGCTGCGGGCGGCGGTTAGGGTCAATGGCATCTGCTCGGTGGTCGCGGTCGGCGCAGTGTACGTTACCACACGCAGGTTGGGGCGATGTGTGCCAAAGCCGTCGGCATACAGCACATCGGTACCCTTGCTGCTGCGGTCAGGCACCGGCCACTGGTAGCCCTGCAGCTTCAATTGCTTATAGCTGATTGCGCCGGGCATCGGCACCACCAGTTCGAGGTAGCGGGCCACATCGAGGCGGCTGTAGGTGATACCGGCATAGATTGGCATCAACTTAACCATCTCGCCGAAGATGCTGCTGGGGTTGCGGTAATCCATCTTCAGGCCGAGGCGGACGCCCAGATCGGCGAGGATGGCCCAGTCGGGGCGGGCCAGACCGCGCGGCTCGACCGCCATGCGGATGCGCTGCACGCGGCGCTCGGCGTTGGTGGTGGTGCCATCCTTCTCTGCAAAGCTAGCGGCGGGCAAGATGGCGTCGGCCAGCTCTGCCGTCTCGGTCATGAATATGTCCTGCACCACCAGGAACTCAAGGTTATCGAGCGCGCGCTTGACCCGCTCCGGTTCGGGATCGGCCAACACCGGGTTCTCACCGACGATGAACATCGCTTTTATCTCGCCCGCCGCCGCGCCCGCATACATCGTGTTGAGGTCGCGGCCAGCGGTGGTGGGCAGCGCATCAACCCCCCACGCCTGGGCAAACTTATTGACGGCAGCCGTGTCATCCAGCCGCTGATAGCCAGGCAGGTAGTTGGGCAGGCAACCGCTGTCGGCAGCGCCCTGCTTGTTGTTCTGGCCGACGAACGGGTTGACCCCGCCGCCCTTGCGTCCCACGTTGCCGGTGAGCAGCGCTAGGTTGACCAGCGCGTAGACGGCATTGGCCTCGTCGGCGGCGCGGGCGATCACCCCTGGCATGTAGACGATGCTGCTCGCCTTGTACTGCGGGTCAGGGGTGGTGGCCTGGGCCTGCACCTGGGCGGGCGACTGGCTGGCCGCGCCCGCGTTCTCCGGGGTGGGCGCGCTCTGGCTGCTGTTTGCCATCGCTGGCACGCCGATGCCCTGCTCCGGCCCTCCACTAACTGGCACACTGGTGTTGGCCGCGACTGGCGGCGGCTTGATTTCCTGTTGCTGCTCGGTCTTGCCGCCGGTGGCGTAGAGGCGGGCAGCGCGGCGAATGTCCTCGGCGGGAACGCCGGTCTCGTTAGCCGCTTCGTCAATCGTGGTTGTCATCAGACTGGCGAGGTACTGCTCGTAGCCGTCCACCTTGCTGCTGACGTAATCGGCTTCGTTCAGCCCCTCTTCGATGATCACCCGCGCCATTGCGTTGAGCAGCGCCAATTCGGTGCCAGGACGGGGGGCGAGATGGATGGTCGCCCACTCCACCAGGCGGGTGCGCAGCGGGTTGATCACGATCAGCTTCTGGCCGGTGATGCGCACGTTCTTCTGCAAGTTGTAGGCGAAGACGGGGTGGGTCTCGTACAGGTTGCTGTTGAACTCAAGCACGCAACCGGCGTTCATGTAGATGTCCTGGATGCCGTTGGTCGCCGCCGGGTAGCCCAGCGCGTCGCCAAGCGCCTGCATCGCCGGAGTGCTGCCCAGGCGGGCGTCATGGTCAATGTTGTTGCTCTTCAGCCCGCCGCGCACGATTTTTTGCAAGAGGTAGGCTTCCTCGTTGCTGGTATGGCTGCTGCCAATCGCGGCCACCTGCTCACCGGCGTAGCGGCTGAGATTGGCGGCAACGTAATCGAGCGCCACATCCCAGCTAACCTCGGTAAGCTTGCCGTCGCGCTTGATCATGGGGGCGAGCAGGCGCTGCTTGTGGTTGACAAAATCGAGTCCGTAGCGCCCGCTGACGCACAGCACGCCATCGTTGACCCCCACGCTGTCTTCGCTGCTCACCTGGACAACGCGGTTGCGATAGGTCTCGACGTACTCCTGGCAACCGACGCTGCACATCCCGCAGGTGGTGCGAGTGGGCTGCACCTCCCAGTTGTGGGCGCTAATCTCATAGGTGTGGCTGGACAGCGCACCGACCGGGCAGACCTGCACGCAACTGCCGCACGAGGTGCAGGCGGTATCCAGCAGGCTCTTGCCGAACGGTGTGTCAATCGCCGCCTCGACGCCGCGATCGGCCCAGGCCAACGCCTCGGCGCCAATCGTCTCGTCGCAGATGCGCACGCAGCGCCCGCACAGCACGCAGCGGTCGCGGTCGAGGTCAATGAAGGGGCTGAGACGCTCCAGGGGGCGGACGATCTTGGGCCGGTCGAGTGAGCCAACCTTGGTCACCTCGAACTCGTAGCAGTAGTCTTGCAGGTCGCAGCGCCCGCTGGCCTCGCAGATAGGGCAGTCCACCGGATGGTCAACATCGAGCGCCTGCAACACCCGCTTCTTCTCCTCGCGCACGTGTTCGCTGTTGGTCAACACTACCTGTCCGTCCGCTGCTGGCGTGCCGCAGGAGATAACCGTCTCCATCCCCTTGCGCCCGCTGACCTCCACCACGCACATTCGGCACGCGCCATAAGCCCGCAGGCCAGGGAGATAGCAGAAGTTGGAGATATTGATGCCCGCCTTGCGCGCGGCGTCAATCAGGTAGGTACCCTTCGGCACCGTCACCTTGATCCCGTCAATGGTTACACTTACGTCAGCCATGCCTTGTCATCCCCTCTCGCGGCTGAATTGCAGATTGCAGATTGTAGATTGTAGATTAAGGCTTTGTCGTTGGGGCGGGTTGCACTCGCCCTGGCCCTCTCCCAACCTCCCCCAGCGGGGGAGGGGTTATTGCTCATGGCAACGGCGTCCCCTGACCGTTGGTACACGAGGAGCCTGGCTCCGGCGCGTCGGCAGCACCAGAGTGCTTGGTAATAAAGCTCTGCAGGGTGTTCCAATCCCCAGGGTTGATCCTGATCTGATAGCCGGTGTTGCCTCCTCCACCCCAGGCCGAGGCGATGATCGGCGCGGTAATGCCGGGGTAGGGACTAACTATAATCTTTTGGTAGTTGTGGGCAATGCCTTGTAGGGTACTCAATGCGTTAGCGTCCAGGCCGGGTTGGTAAGTGACCCACACTGCGCCATGCTCCAGGTCGTGAACCGCGTTCTCGGTCGGGATCGGCTGGTTGTAGATGCCGCAGTTGTACCAGATTGGGTTGTGCGGCCCGCCCACCGGGGGGATAACGTAGGGTGCAATGGCGGCGTAGTTAATCGTGCCATCCTTGTGGTTGTTCACCCCGTTAGCAATGGGGTAGGTTTTCTCCACCCCCAAAGGGACATTGGCGCTGTTGTTGCTGCTGCTATTACTCAACGCTGGCGCAATGAACGCAATTGCAATGATGCCAACCACCAGTATCCCACCGATGACCAGGCCCATCAGCATCGGGGTGGACATACCGGAGGAGGTAGGCTTTACCCCCGCCCGCCACTTGCTGGCGTTGCGCGTGGTTGGGGCTTGCTTGATCTGGCTCTTTGGCGCTGCGCCGCTCGGCTGTGCCTTCTTTAGCGGTGGCGTTGCTGCTGCGCCCGCCTGCACCGGGGTGCGGCTCTGGCCCTTCTTGGTTGATTGCGGTTGGCTCATGCTTCTCTTTTCATTCTAGTGGCTGGTTAATCAGCCCACAACTAAGCTGCTAACGGCTAATCGGCGTCAGGGTGATGACCTTGCCCTTGCCATTGCCACTGCCACTGAGCAGTTCGGGGAGGCGGCCATAGCCTGGGTCCAGCTTGCGCCGTTCCTGGATGGCGATCAACGCCTCGTTGCGGCCAGTGGGGTCATTCTGGTTCAGGATCGCCTCCATGAACTCGTCGCGGAACAGTTCGATGGCGCTGAGGGTGGGCAGCGGCGCGGCCTGACCCAGCCCGCAGAGCGACATATTGATGACGTGGTCGCTCCATTCCTTCAGCGCGTCCATATCCTCTACCCGCCCCAGGCCGGTGGCGATGCGGTCGAGGATGTCGAGCAGGGTTTTGGTGCCGATGCGGCACGGAACGCACTTGCCGCAGCTCTCATAGCGGTTGAAGCGCATCCAGTAGCGGGTCATGTCCACGATCGAGACGCTATCGTCGTAGACCACGAAGCCCCCGCTGCCGAGCACACCCTTGACGCTGCCCATGTCCTCCGGCCCATTGTCGAAGGTGAGCTTGAGATCGAGGTGATTATCAAGCATCAGGCCGCCGGAGGTGCCGCCGGTCTGGATTGCCTTGAAGGGGCGGTCATTGCGAATGCCGCCACCGACCTTGAACACAAGGTCGCGCATCGAGGTGCCGAGTGGCACTTCGCTGAGGCCGACATACTTGGGCAGGCCCATCAGCGTGACCATTTTGGTGCCGGGCGACTTCTCGGTGCCGAGGCCGAGGAACCAGTCGGCTCCGTGATTGATGATGTCGGGTACGAACATCATGGTTTCGACATTGTTGACGCAGGTCGGTTTGCCCCACACACCCGCCTCGACACTGCGCGGCGGCTTGGTACGTGGCATGGCCCGCTGACCCTCGATACCAAATTGCAGGGCGCTGGCCTCGCCGCTGATGTAGGCGCCGCCACCCATGTAGACCTGGATATCAAGGTCGTAGCCGCTGCCCAGAATGTTCTTGCCGAGGAAACCGGCGTCGCGGGCCTGCTGCACTGCGTGTTCCATTGAGCGGATCGCCAGCGGGTACTCGTCACCGATGTAGATGTAGCCGATGTGGCTGCCGATGGCGAACGCCTCGATGATCATCCCTTCGATGACCATGTGCGGCTCGCCCTCCATGATGCGCCGATCCTTGAACACGTTTGGCTCACCCTCGTGGGCGTTGCAGACCACGTACTTGGGCTCGCCCTTGGCGTTGCGCGCGCCTTCCCACTTGGTGCCAGCCGGAAAGCCCGCGCCGCCGCGCCCGCGCAGGTTGGCCTTCTTGATTACATCAATAATACTGGTTGGCTCCATATCGAAGAAAGCCTTGACCAGCGAACTGTAGCCGCCCCGCGCGATGTAATCGTAGATGTTGCGCGGGTTGAGATAGCCAAAGTCACGCATCAGGATACGCTGCTGCACCGCGTAGAAGGGCAGCTCCTTCGCCAGCGGGATATCGCCGACGCGGGCGGTTGCAGCGTCCCACGCCTCGTGGCCGTAGACGCACAGCGGCACGATGTCCTTGACCGGGTC
>QHBQ01000428.1 GCA_003243865.1 Candidatus Chloroheliales bacterium
CCCGAAGTGCAGATTGCCCTGCTCTCCACCCGCATCTTGCAGCTTACCGACCACCTGCGCAAGTTCAAGCACGATAACCACTCGCGGCGCGGCCTGCTCAAGCTGGTCGGGCAGCGGCGGCGCCTGCTTGCCTACCTCAACAAGAAGGACGTAGACCGCTATCGTGCCATCCTGGCGAGGCTGGGTCTGCGAAAGTAAACGTGTAGCATGAGTCATCCCGAAACTTCGGGATGCGAAAAGCCCCCAGCGGGGGTTGGGGGAGAAATCTCGCAGCGGCAACCATCTTTATCGCAAGCACCAAACCTACAGCTAGTGCAGTGCTTACGACCAGCATGACTTAGGGGCAGCATTCCTCCCCCAAACCCCCGCTGGGGGCTTAGTTGGTGGATGATCACGCCAATAATCACAATCCTGTAGGGCGAACGATGGCTCGCCCCAAGATGGCCGCATCAGGGGCTAGGGCGCAAGGGCGCAACCCCGCACCGTCGTTGCAAAGGGCGCGACGGGTTCACCACAAAACTAGCGCGAGCAGAAAGCTGCCGCGCATCACCAAGAGGAAGCACGGCCCAGGGGAAGAACGGGCCAGACAGCGCAAGGGGCGCTGATGTTAGCGGCCAGCAAGGTTGGGTAACGCTTCGGTTCATCGCCGGGCAGTCTGAAAATCATCGGATATTCTCCAGTCTCCGCATTGACCCCTTTTATCTGTCTGTAATCCGCACTCGCATCCCCACTGCCGTTGCTCCTCAAGCAAGGAGCAAGACTAACATGGCTGAAGTATATCGTTTTGAAACTGAAGTCGGCGGGCGTAAGCTCAGTATCGAGGCAGGCCGCCTGGCCGAGCAGGCCGACGGCGCGGTGCTGATTAGCTACGGCGACACCGTGATGCTGGCGACCGCGGTTGGCTCGCACTCGCCGCGACCCGGCGTGGACTTCTTCCCCCTCACCGTCGAGTATCAGGAGAAGATGTATGCCGCAGGCAAGTTCCCCGGCGGCTTCATCAAGCGTGAAAACCGCCCCAGCGATAATGCCATCCTGATTGATCGCCTCACCGACCGCCCGCTGCGCCCGCTCTTCCCCAAGGGCTACATGAACGAAGTGCAGCTGATGAACATCGTCCTCAGCATAGACAATGAGAACGAGCCAGAGATCCTCAGCATCATCGGCAGCAGCGCCGCCCTTTGCATCTCTGACATCCCCTTCCAGGGGCCAGTCGGTGCGGCCAAGGTTGGCTTCATCAACAACGACTTCATCCTCAACCCCAGCCGCGAGGAGATGGAGCGCAGCCTGCTCGACCTGAGCGTGGCTGGCACCGAGACGGCGGTGCTGATGGTGGAGGCGGGCGCGCATGAGTTGCCCGAAGCGACCCTGCTGGAAGCGGTCATGTTCGGCCACGCCGGACTGCAGGCCAGCATCCAGCTACAGAAGCAGCTAATCGAGGCCTGCGCCAAGCCGAAGCGCGAGTTCACCCCGCCAGCGAAGGACACCTCGTTCGAGGAGGAGATCAAAGCCTGGCTGGGCAGCACGTTGACCGAAGCGGTCAACAATCCGGTCAAGCAGGATCGCGAGGCGGCCACTGATGCGGTCAAGGTCGCGGTGGTGGGCCAGTTCATCCAGGGCGTCGCCGAAGCCGACCTGCCCGAACGGATGAAGCAAATCGAGAGCGCCTGGTATAACATCCTGAAGGAAGAGGTGCGCAACGCCATCCTCGATCGCGACAGCCGCCCCGACGGGCGCAGCCACGCGGAGATCCGCCCGATCAGCACCGAAGTGGGCGTGCTACCCCGCACCCACGGCACCGGGCTATTCACCCGCGGCCAGACCCAGGTGTTGAGCATTACCACGCTAGGCACCGGCGACGATGAGCAGAGCATTGATGGCCTCGGCCCCGAGACAAGCAAGCGTTACGTCCACCAGTACAACTTCCCGCCTTTCAGCACCGGCGAAACCAAGATGGTGCGTGGGCCGTCGCGTCGCGACATCGGTCACGGCCACCTGGCCGAGCGCTCGCTGCTGGCGGTGCTTCCTGATGAGGAAACCTTCCCTTACGCCATTCGCGTGGTCAGCGAGGTGCTGAGCAGCAACGGCTCAAGCTCGATGGGCAGCGTCTGCGGCAGCAGCATGAGCCTGATGGACGCGGGCGTGCCAATCAGTGCGCCAGTGGCGGGCGTGGCGATGGGCCTGGTTACCAGCAAGGACGGCAGCAAGCATCAGGTGCTGACCGACATCCAGGGCATCGAGGACTCGCTGGGCGACATGGACTTCAAGGTGGCTGGCACCGAGAAGGGCGTCACCGGCCTGCAGATGGACATCAAGATGCTCGGCCTCAGCTATGAGGTGATGGAGGAAGCGTTTGCCCAGGCCCGCGAGGGTCGCATCTTCATCCTCGGCAAGATGGCGGAGAGCATCACCCAGCCGCGCCCCGACATCTCGCCCTATGCCCCGCGCATCATCGCCATTAAGATCAACCCGGAGAAGATCGGCGCGCTGATCGGCCCCGGCGGCAAGAACATCCGCAGCATCACCGAGGACACTGGCTGCAAGATTGACATCGAAGAAGACGGCACCGTGCGCATCGCCAGCACCGACGGCGAAGCGGCCAAGCGGGCAGTCGCCCGCATCGAGGCGGTGACGAAGGAAGTCGAGGTCGGCCAGGTCTATCTCGGTAAGGTAGTACGCATCATGCCCTACGGCGCGTTCGTACAAATCCTGCCGGGCAAGGATGGCATGGTTCACGTCAGCGAACTGGCCGATTACGATGTGCGCAACGTCGAGGATGTGGTCAGCATGGGCGACGAAATCAACGTGATGGTGACGGACATTGACCGGATGGGCAAGGTCAGCCTCAGCCGCCGCGCGGTGTTGACCGGCCAGATGCCCGCCCCCCGCGCCGAGCGTGGTGGCGGCGACCGCGGCCCCCGCCCTAGTGGTGGCGACCGCGATCGTGGTCCCCGCCCCGGCGGTGACCGCCCCGGCTGGGGTGGTGGCAACGGCAGCGGTGGTGGCGATCGGGATCGCGGTCCACGCCGCTAGTCAATCTCTATAAGTGTATGGATGCGCCTCTGAAGCTGGTAGCTTCAGAGGCGCACTGCCTTGCCTGCCGCTAGAAGCGTAGCTCATCGTCGAGGGTGGGATTGACAGAAACGTGGCTACAATATATAATTCAAGCATAATAACCTCAAGGGAGGCGAACATGGCTGATTATACCATCACCCTGAACCTGAACGATGAGCAACGCAGTGTGCTAGATGAAGCGCGAGGCAACACTGATATCGCCGACTACATTCTGAACGCCGCTGTTAAAGTGGCGCAGCGCAAATCCACCCGCCGTGACCGACTGATGAGCGTTGCCGAGCTGACTCCTGACCTGACCCCCGAAGACCATATGAGCCTGGTTGAGGCAGCAAGGCAGCCGGGACGCACCTTGACCCTGGAAGAGGTGAGAGTCAAGCTGGATAATTTGTTTGTCCAAGCGAGAGCAAAAGCAGCGAGGGAAGACGAGTGATAGTCCGCGTGCTCGATGAAGTGTACGATGCCATTCAAGAGGCGGCGCTATACTCAATTCAACGCTTCGGCATAGACGCAGCAGAAAAGTTGTCAAATCGTCTCTTCGAGAGCCTAAAGCAAACAACCCAGCGCGACGGCATCCCCGTCCTTGACCTACCACGTAATTTCCGCTACTTTGTCATTAAACCCTATCGGCTGTTCTTCTACCGCGACGAGCAGGCTGGTGAAGCATTGGTGTACCTGCTTCGGCACACGGCCCGCGCCCCCTTGCCCTCAAAGGAGCATCGGCGGCTAGCAGATACGGCAAGGCGAAAAGCGCAACCGATAAACCAAAATGGACACTAAGAAAAGGGCTGGCGCGATTGCGTCAGTCCTTTTGTTACAGCATTGTAAGATTTGTAGCGCATCCTTGCGCCCGCTTCTGTGGTAGAATATAGCATGATTACCCTAACCCAACAGCAAGAAGGAGCAGCAGCGGTGGCGGGCGAAACAATCCTGGTGGTGGATGACGAGCCGAACATCCTCGAAGTGGTCAGTGCCTACCTGCGCAGCGAGGGCTACCATGTGGTGGTGGCGGCGGACGGCGAGGAGGCGCTGGCCCAGGCCGACACCCATCAGCCCGACCTGCTGGTACTCGATGTGATGCTGCCGCGGCTCGACGGGCTGGAGGTCTGTCGCCGGGTGCGGGCGCGGCGGCCCACCCCCATCATCATGCTCTCGGCCAGAGGCGAGGAGACCGACAAGCTGATCGGCCTCGAATTCGGCGCCGACGACTACCTGACCAAGCCGTTCAGTCCGCGCGAGCTTGTCGCCAGGGTCAAGGCGGTGTTGCGCCGCAGCCAGCAGCCAACCCCAGCCGCAAAGCCGGGCGAGGGTGAGGCGCTCCGCTTCCCCGGCCTGCGCATCAATCCCCGCGCCCACAGCGTCACCGTGAGCGGGCGCGAGGTGGAGCTAACCGTCAAGGAGTTCGAGTTGCTGCTGTTCCTGGCCCGCAGCCCCGGCGAGGTGTTCACCCGCGAACAGTTGCTCAACAAGGTCTGGGAGTACACCTACTACGGCGATGTCAGCACCGTGACGGTGCATATCCGCCGTCTGCGCGAGAAGATCGAGGCAGACCCCGCCCAGCCCCGCTACATCAAGACGGTCTGGGGGGTGGGGTACAAGTTTGAGGCGGGGAGTGATGAAGGGTTAGCTGCACGAACCCTCCCCTACCCCAGTAGGCTAATCCTTACCCCCAAATGCTGAATGGCTAGCAGGCACAAGATTGTGAGTGGCTGAATAGTTCTGGGGGTTGGGGGCGCAGCCCCGTCGTTGCAGCGCATCAATGCGGCGGATAAGCTATTTTGGTCAAGGGTATAGGTGGGGCGAAGACGGCTTACGATGAGCGTTAAAATAGGGCAGCGCCGGGGCTACGCCCCCAGCCCCCGGAACTCGTCAAGCCGCCGATTATCTTGCACCGTCCTGCCACTTCGACACTTATGCGTAAGGATCAGCCTGGTGACGCAGCAGCAATGTAGGGGCGGGCGGCACTCGCCCTGGGCAGGAAGGATTGACGATGGCGGAGCTAGAGCAGGTGAACACAAGTAAGCGGGGATTGAGCTATGGCTGGTTCGCCTTTGGCGGGCTGCTGGTGGCGCTGGTGGCGGCGATTGTCTACGCGGTGCTGCTGATGTCGCCGCCCGCCGAAGACATTCGCGATATGATTACCTTCCTGCTCATCTCCGGCAGCCTTTCGCTGGTGATTGGCTACCTCGGCTTCCGCCGCTTCGGGCTGGGGTCGAGCCTGCCCAGCCTGCGGCTCAAAATCATGGTCATCTACATCGCTGGGCTAGCGATTGCCTTCGTCAACGTGGTGGTCACTGCCGCGCTGATGTTCCTCAGCGAACATGACCTCAAGCTGCTCAGTGTGCTGCTCTTCTTCGCGCTAGTCATTTCACTGTTCTCCGCCTACTTTCTGGCCGAGAGCATGAGCCGCTCAGTGCGGCTGGTGATGAACGCGGCAGGACGGTTGGCCGAGGGCAAGGCCGACGAGCGGGTGCCAGTGCAGTCGGCGGACGAGTTGGGGCGGTTGGCGAGCGCCTTCAACCAGATGGCCGACCGGCTGGCTGAGGCATCAGCGGCCCAGCAGCGGGTGGAAAACGCGCGGCGCGAACTGGTCGCCGCCGTGTCGCATGACCTGCGCACCCCGCTGGCGAGCATCCGCGCGATGGTCGAGGCGGTCAACGATGGCGTGGTGCGCGACCCCGAAACCGTGCATCGCTACCTGGTCAGCGTGCAGCACGAGGCGCAGCGGCTGGGGGCGCTGATTGACGACCTGTTCGAGCTATCGCAAATTGAGGCGGGCGCGCTGAAGCTGCAATTGGAGCGCGCCTCGCTGGAGGATGTCGTCTCCGACACGTTGGAGAGCATGGACGCGCAGGCGCGGCTGAAGGGCGTGGCCCTGTCGGGCAAGGTGGAGGGAACGCTGCCGCCCGTCTACGTGGACACCCGCAAGTTCCAGCGGGTGCTGTACAACCTGGTGCAGAACGCTATTCGCCACACCCCGGCGGACGGCGCGGTGACGCTGATCGCCCGCGACTGCGGCAACGAGGTGGAGGTGCAGGTGGCCGACAGCGGCGAGGGTATTGCCGAGCGCGACCTGCCGCACATCTTCGACCGCTTCTATCGCGGCGAGCCGTCGCGTAGCCGCGACACCGGCGGCGCGGGCCTCGGCCTGGCAATCGCACGCGGCATCATCGAGGCGCACGGCGGGCGTATCTGGGTTGAGAGCACGCTGCACGAGGGATCAACCTTTTTGTTCAGTCTCCCGCGTAAGGAGAAAGCGTTTTTACCGATGGTGGTGTTTTAGTCATGTACCCCCGCATTGAATGCGGGGCTTGTGAGGAGCGTTCGCGTTGCTCACAGGCCCGAGACATGAGCAGACCCAGGCTTGAAACATAGCCTCCGTTATCGGGAAGTGTTGCAGAACCTACCTTCGGGTGCTTCACCAGCCTGAAGCTCTAGAACTGCTCTGTTAAACAGGTGGAACGGGTGAAGCCAGTGCGGAGCAGAAAGTACCGCCCGGTAACTTCGTCGAGGTGAGCATTACCCGCGCAAGCGGAGGCCCGGCAACGGGCACAAGAAGGAACGACACATGTCAAAAGTCTTTGTCATCGATACCAAGCAGCAGCCCCTTGAACCCGTGCATCCGGGGCGGGCGCGGCGGTTGCTCGCGGAGGGCAAAGCCGCCGTCTTCAGGCGCTACCCCTTTGTGATCATTCTCAAGCGGCAGGTCGAGACCCCTGCTCCTGCGCCAGTACGTCTGAAGATTGACCCTGGGGCCAGGACCACCGGACTCGCCCTCGTTGATGATGCGACAGGCGAAGTGGTGTGGGCGGCAGAACTCTCCCATCGGGGATCTGAGGTCAGAGCAGCCCTGGAGACCCGCCGACGGGTGCGCCGCGGCCGCAGACACCGCCGCACCAGATATCGAGCGCCTCGCTTTGCCAATCGTCGCCGGCAGAAGGGGTGGCTCCCCCCATCCCTGCTGAGCCGCGTTGAAAATATCCTCTCCTGGGTCAAGCGGCTGTGCCGGCTGTGCGCCATCACCGCCCTTTCCCAGGAGGTGGTCCGATTCGACCTGCAAAAGCTGGAGAACCCGGAGATCAGCGGCGTGCAGTACCAACAAGGCGATCTGTTCGGCTATGAAGTGCGCGAATCTCGTGCGATGTGCCAATCGCTTATCTTGAGTGAGGAGCCTGAGAACTCCTCCAGGCCAGTGTCTAAGCCTGTCACCAACTTCTGCGTGCGTTCCCGGTAACGGGAGGGTGCGAAGCCAGAAGTAACGTCTAAGGGGATGCTTAGCCACAAGCAGAACCGGGCTAGGTGAAGAGCGGACGGGTGAACGTGAGTGAAC